>NZ_JBGQOE010000007.1:0-133016 GCF_052113685.1 Flavobacterium sp. W22_SRS_FP1 | reverse complement strand
TGTTTCACCAAGTGTTCCAAAACCATGTGCATCATCTACAAGCAAACGGAAATTATATTTTTGCTTCATTGCAACAAGTTCTCTCAATTTCCCTTGTTGTCCACGCATTCCAAAAACACCTTCAGTAATGAATAGAATTCCACCACCGTTTTCTGTTGCTAATTTCGTAGCACGTTGAAGGTTTTTCTCCATGCTTTCGATATCGTTGTGACGGTATGTAAAACGTTTCCCCATATGCAAACGAACACCATCAATAATACAAGCGTGAGCATCTACATCATATACAATTACATCATTTTTTGTAACCAGAGCGTCGATAATAGACAATATTCCCTGGTAACCAAAATTCAATAAATAAGCAGATTCTTTTTTTACAAAAGCAGCCAATTCATCCTCTAATTGCTCATGATATTTAGTTTGTCCACTCATCATTCGGGCTCCCATCGGGTAAGCCGCTCCGAATTGAGCTGCTGCATCTGCATCCGCTTTTCTCACCTCAGGGTGATTTGCTAAACCTAAATAGTCATTCAAACTCCAGTTCAATATATCTTTTCCACCAAACTGCATTCTTGGACCTAAATCACCTTCTAATTTAGGAAAAACAAAATAGCCTTCAGCCTGTGAAGCCCATTTTCCTAATGGTCCTTTATTGCTTTGAATCCTTTCGAATAAATCTTTTACCATTATATATATTTAAGTAATAATTTTAACTTTAAGAAAGTACAAAAATAAATATTTATATTTTATAAAGGGATTTAAAGTAAATTTATTTTTATCAGTATCTTTTTTAATTACTAAAAGCTACCCTTGATCTTGTGTATATAAGCAATAAAAAGGACGGGACACCGTTTCGATGACGGCCAAAAACTCATTTTGATCAATAAACTTTGTACCTTTGACCAAATAAATAAATTATTCATTAATGGCACAAGATACAAAAGAACTAAAGTTAGCCGTTCTAATAGATGCAGATAATGTTCCTTACAGTAACGTAAAAGGAATGATCGAAGAAATCACCAAATATGGAACGCCTACAACCAAACGTATTTATGCCGATTGGACCAAACCAAACGCTGGCGGCTGGAAAGGTGTTTTGTTGGAGCATGCAATTACCCCTATACAGCAGTACAGTTATACGGTAGGTAAAAACTCTTCTGATTCAGCTATGATTATTGATGCCATGGATATTTTATATTCTGATAAAGTCGATGGATTTTGCATCGTTTCTAGTGACAGTGACTTTACCCGTTTAGCAGTACGTCTTCGGGAATCCGGAATGAAAGTCATCGGAATGGGCGAGCAAAAAACACCTAACTCTTTCATAGCTGCATGTGATAGATTTATTTATATTGAAGTTTTAGTTGGCGCGATCAAGAAGAAAAAGCCCAAAACAGGTCCGACAGCTGAAACAAAAAAAGTAATTGACAAGAACCCTTCAAAAGTTGTCGAAAAACCAACTCCAAAGCCACTTAGTAAAATTGACGAACCGACTATTGACCTTATTGAAGATTCCATAGACGACATTTCCGACGATAGCGGTTGGGCATTCCTTGGCGATGTAGGAAACCTTATCGTGAAGAAAAAACCGGAATTTGACCCAAGAAATTATGGCTTTGCAAAATTGACACCTATGCTAAAGTCTTTAACTGATATTCTTGAAATCGACGAGAGAGATTCAGACAAAAAAGGAATAAAACATGTTTTTGTGCGCTTGCGTTTTAGTTAGACCAAGTTTTTTTTTAATTCCATATTGAATATCTAGCTCGTCTTGCCCCACATCAGCGACGGTAGTATAGCTATGCAAAGACATTTTTTCAGGCAAAGAATTAGTATAAAATACATATTGTGAGTATGAACTTGTAAAAACGAACATAAAAAATAATGTTTTTACAAAATTAGAATATGAGAACCGCTTGTTTACTTTCATGTGTATCTTTTACTATGTAAGTTATATACGATAAAAAAAACAGTCCGGTTTTAAACTAGGCACTATTTTGCTGTTTTGCTGTTTTACTGTGCGAAACAAAACCTTAGCTCCTTTCCTTGTTCTACTCAGTACACAAATGGCTCAAGATCGTTCCTCATTTTAAATAACAATAAATATTTAAGATATAACAAGAGGGATAAAATGGAACTGCAATTTTATTAGACCTTTATCGCTTCACTGTATTTTAAAACTGATGTTATTATCTAATCCACTATAGCAGGATGAATGAGGTTTCGATTGATAAAAACTTTACAGTAGAAAATGGCTGTACTTAGAAATTTATCTGCTCTATGAAATCTTACATAGTTCGCAATGAAAATAAAAGGCCTTACTATAACTGACAAATCGAAAAGCATTCCAATACGATAAAAATAACATGTAAAAATATGACCCATTAAGTTCCCTTGACAATTCTATCAAACCTATCATAACAGGGCATATTCTGTACTAATTAGCGACCGCTAAAAGTGTACCTTTGTACAATCTACTTAAACACACAAAAATGCAATTAGTTTTCGCTTCCAACAATAAAAATAAAATTAAAGAAATCCAGCAAATTCTTCCACAATCGATAATTATCTTAAGCCTGGAAGACATAGGATGCCTTGAAGAAATCCCAGAGACTTCAAATACTATTGAGGGAAATGCGATTCTGAAAGCCAATTATGTAACACAAAAATACGGTTACGATTGTTTTGCTGACGATACGGGACTAGAAGTAGAAGCATTGAATGGTGAACCGGGAGTTTACTCTGCAAGGTATGCAGGAGAACAATGTGATTCAGATAACAATATGATTAAACTACTAGATGCGTTGAGCAGCAAAACCAATAGAAAGGCTAGTTTTAAAACGGTAATTGCTTTAAACAAAGAAGGTGAACAGCATCTTTTTACAGGAACTGCGCCTGGAAAAATTACCATGGAAAAATCTGGACATCAAGGGTTTGGATACGACCCCATCTTCCAGCCAGAAGGTTATCAGGAAACCTTTGCGGAAATGGATTCAGCTCTAAAAAATACAATTAGCCACAGAGCCATTGCTACGAAACAACTGATTGCCTTTTTAAAAACCGAGAAGTAATCAATAATTTAAAATGTTTTTTTAACAAAATTAAATTTCCTAGGACAGAATTTCTACACAGAATTCTAAATTTAAAGCAATTAGCATTCAATTATAAATATAACTTTCTGATAATCAATCCATATTAATAACATTAAAACTACAAATAGCATTAGTTTATCTCGATAATTTAGGGTACTTTTGCAGCCTATTTTAAAAATACATATGAACAAATTTGAACAATTAGGATTGAGTGAATCGTTACTGAAGGCGATTTTAGATCTAGGATTTGAGAATCCGACCGAAGTACAGGAGAAAGCGATTCCCCTATTATTGGAAAAAGACACAGATATGGTTGCGTTGGCTCAGACAGGGACAGGGAAAACGGCAGCATTTGGTTTTCCAGTTATCCAAAAAATTGATGCCAGCAATAAAAATACTCAAGCATTAATTTTATCTCCAACACGCGAACTTTGTTTGCAGATCACTAACGAAATTAAAAACTATTCAAAATACGAAAAAGGTATTAACGTAGTAGCAGTTTACGGTGGGGCTAGCATAACAGACCAAGCAAGAGACATTAGAAGAGGTGCACAAATTATTGTTGCAACTCCAGGAAGAATGCAAGACATGATTAACAGAGGATTGGTAAACATTTCTCAAATTGACTATTGTATTCTAGACGAAGCTGACGAAATGTTGAATATGGGTTTCTACGAAGACATCGTAAACATCTTATCAACCACTCCAGACGAAAAAAGCACATGGTTATTCTCGGCTACAATGCCAGCAGAGGTTGCTAGAATTGGTAAACAATTCATGAAAGACCCTATCGAAATTACTGTAGGAGCTAAAAATTCAGGTTCTGCGACAGTTTCCCATGAGTTTTACCTTGTAAATGCTCGTGACCGTTACGAAGCTTTGAAACGTTTAGCGGATTCTAATCCAGATATCTTCTCTGTAGTTTTTTGTCGTACCAAAAGAGATACACAAGCAGTCGCAGAAAAATTAGTGGAAGACGGATACAGCGCTGCTGCATTGCACGGAGATTTATCTCAAGCGCAACGTGATGGTGTAATGAAATCATTTAGAGGAAGACAAATCCAAATGCTTGTCGCTACTGATGTTGCAGCACGTGGAATTGACGTGGACAATATTACTCACGTAGTAAACTACCAACTTCCTGACGAAATAGAAACTTATACTCACCGTTCAGGTCGTACAGGTCGTGCAGGTAAACTAGGTACTTCTATCGTTATTGTAACAAAAAGTGAATTGCGTAAGATTTCTTCAATCGAAAGAATCATCAAACAAAAATTTGAAGAGAAAACAGTTCCTTCTGGAATCGAAATCTGCGAAATACAATTGTTGCACTTAGCCAATAAAATTAAAACAGTAGAAGTTGATCATGAAATTGACAGCTATCTTCCTGCAATAAACAGCGTTCTTGAAGACTTGTCAAAAGAAGAGCTAATCAAGAAAATGGTTTCGGTGGAATTTAATCGTTTTATCAACTATTACAAAAAAACTAGAGACATCTCAAATCAATCGAACTCTGAAAGACGTGATCGTGACGATAGAGATGGCGGTGCAAGAGAAAGCAATAACGGCGGTGCAACAAGATATTTTTTGAACATAGGTTCTAGAGATAATTTTGACTGGATGTCATTAAAAGACTACTTGAAAGAAACATTAGACTTAGGTCGTGATGATGTTTTCAAAGTAGATGTAAAAGAGGGTTTCTCTTTCTTTAACACGGATCCAGAACACACTGATAAAGTAATGGAAGTATTGAACAACGTACAATTAGAAGGACGTCGTATCAATGTTGAAATTTCTAAAAATGATGGTGGTGGCAGACGTGACCATAACGGAAGAAGTTCAGGTGGCGGTGGCGGAAGAAGTTCTGCTCCAAGAAGAGAAGGTAGTTTTGCTCCAAGAAGAGAAGGTTCAGGCGGTTTTAGAAGCGACAGAAACTCAGCTCCAAGAGAAGGCGGATTCGGAGGAAGAAGTTCAGCTCCAAGAGAAGGTGGCTTTGGCGGAAGAAGCTCAGCTCCAAGAGGAGAAGGTTCTTCAGATAGAGCTCCTAGACGTTCTGAAAGTTTTGGTGACTCACCTAGACCAAGAAGACCAAGAAAAGACTAACATTTATTTGTTAATATTCTTATAATAATATAAGGGACTACAAAATATTTAATCCTGTTTTATTACTTTTAAAGTTTTAAACTAGTTTATGAAATATTTTGTAGTCCTCTTTTTTTTAATACTATCCGCAAATGCATTCGCACAGGATACTCTTCACTCCCAAAAAGTATCAGGCTTTATCTATAACGACAACACTAAGTCGCCTCTAATTAATGTAAACATCATCAACATTAATAAAGTTAGGGGAGCAAGAACTGATTCACAAGGTTATTTTGAAATCGACGTGCACCCAACCGATACGCTACACCTTTCATTTTTAGGATTTCAATCACTAAGGGTTAAAGTAACCAATGACTGGATCAAAAACAAAGTTGCCAAAATATTTCTTACCGAAAAAGCAATTGCACTAGAAGAAGTAGTCATTAGACCTTTTAACCTTACAGGCTACCTTGAGGTTGACTCAAAAACAATTCCAACGAATGAAAACTATCGCTATAGTATTTCTGGATTAACGCACGGCTATGAAGCTGGGGAATATTCTCCAAATGCTTTTGGAAGAATTCTTGGCTCCATTTTTAATCCAGCAGATATGCTCTATAATTTCTTTGGAAACAATCCTAACCAGCTCAAAAAACTAAAAGAAATGAAGAAAGACGACACCGTCCGAAATCTTCTGGCATCTAAGTTTGATAGAGAAACGATAGCGGTACTACTTGGCGTAGACAAAAAAGAAATTGCTGAAATATTACAACGATGTAATTACTCGGAATCTTTCATAAAAACAGCAAATGATTTGCAAATAATGGATGCCATAAGTGGGTGTTATGAAGAGTATAAAATTTTGAAGATCCGATAAACACGCTACATCCATAGCTTAAACTTTTAAGCAGTCAAAGACATCTGTTTCAATTTTATTTAAATTATACAACTATAGCTTTATAGACATCAATAGGGATATAGTAGAGCCTGCAAAAAGCTAGCCATCATACTTTTCAAATGTTTAGTTTTCACTCTAAACCTTGTATTCACAAAATTATCCACCAGACTACTGCTGCAAGAAGAAATAAATAATAAACATAACGAAGCGAACAAGTAACTGGTAAACAAATCTCAATCCCTTAGCTATTAGTTTACGGAGCCAAATTATTGGTCTTAAAAGAAGATTTTTTTTTAATAATATTTAAAATAATCAAAATATTATTTACATTTACTTAAATCAATAAATTAAATAATTACATCATGGCAAAAAGTCAAGACGCGAAAAAAACCGCCAAGAAAGAGCCTCTTAAAACGGCTAAAGAAAAAAAAGAAGAAAAAAGAGAAAAGAAGAATGCTCCAAAAAGAGACTAATTTCTTTAAAATAACAAACCCTCGATTATTGATAAACGAGGGTTACTTATTTTTATTTTAAATGGTTGTCTATTATTTCTTGGGAATATTAGCCAAAATTTCCAGTAAAAATTTCCAGAACTTTTGAGAAGAGGAAATACTAGCTCTTTCATCTGGTGAATGTGCTCCCTGAATGGTAGGACCAAAAGAAATCATATCCATCTCCGGATAGTTAGTACCAAGGATGCCGCATTCCAATCCGGCGTGACATGCAACAACTCTCGGCTTCTCTCCATTTTGTTTTTCGTAAATAGGCACCAAAACATCTAATATTTCTGATTCAGCGTTTGGGGTCCATCCTGGATAAGAGCCTGATAGTTCCACTTCGCATCCCATCAGTTCAAAAGCAGAACGCAAACTATTTGCCAAATCAAATTTAGCTGTTTCTACAGAAGAACGTGTTAAGCATTGTACCGTAAGATTTCCACCCGCTAATACTACTTTAGCAATATTGTTAGAAGTTTCCACTAGATTATTAAAATCAGTACTCATACCATAAACACCATTATGAGCAGCATACATCGATCTAACGAAATAAAACTGTGCAATAGAAGGCATTACTTTAGTAGGAGCTACATCTAATTTATCAAAAACAACCTCTAGATTTGGTTCTGTCGTTTTTAACTCATTTTTGATTTCATTTACAATCTGTTGCATATCATAAACAAATGCTTCATCATACACCTCAGCGATTATAACTTTAGCAACACTTTCCCTTGGAATTGCATTACGTAAACTACCACCTTGTATTTCAGAAATCTGTAATCCAAAATTATCAAAACCATCAAATAATAAACGGTTCATAATTTTATTAGCATTACCTAAACCTTTGTGGATATCCATTCCTGAATGCCCACCTTTTAATCCTTTTACTGTGATTTTATACCCTATAGAACCTTCTGGAGTTTGCTCCTCGTCATATTCGGCAGTAGCGGTTACATCAATACCTCCGGCGCAACCAATGTCGATTTCGTCGTCTTCTTCGGTATCTAAGTTTAAAAGGATTTGCCCTTGTAAAACACCTCCCTTTAATT
The DNA here is from genome assembly GCF_052113685.1 of Flavobacterium sp. W22_SRS_FP1. Lineage (NCBI taxonomy): Bacteria > Pseudomonadati > Bacteroidota > Flavobacteriia > Flavobacteriales > Flavobacteriaceae > Flavobacterium > Flavobacterium sp. W22_SRS_FP1. The sequence goes on along the minus strand of NZ_JBGQOE010000007.1, from coordinate 125,401 downwards.
CTAATGCCCCTGTCATTCCAGTTTCTTCATCGACAGTAAACAGAGCTTCAATAGCGGGATGCGGAATATCTTTGCTTTCTAAGATTGCCATAATAGCAGCAACACCAAGACCATTATCAGCACCAAGAGTCGTTCCTCTGGCACGGACCCAGTCCCCATATACATACATATCTATTCCTTGGGTATCGAAATCAAAAACAGTATCTGAGTTTTTCTGGTGTACCATGTCCAAATGCCCTTGCATGACAATCGCTTTACGGTTTTCCATTCCTGCGGTTGCTGGCTTTCGGATAATTACATTTCGGATATCATCTTCAAAAGTTTCTAATCCAAGGGTATTCCCGAAGTCTTTCATAAATTCAATTACTCGTTCCTCTTTTTTAGAAGGACGAGGGACTGCATTTAAATCGGCAAACTTATTCCAAAGTACTTTGGGTTCTAAATTTCTTATTTCTTGACTCATTTATTTATATTTGAAGTTTATTATTTTAAAATTCAAAGTTACAAAGTTTAAACTCTTTTCGGCAGTAATAGATATTGTAATTACCTTTACATTTTATAAATAATTGCCGTGAAACAAAAATATATATTTCCGCTTTTTCTTTTTGTCCAAATAACTTTTCTTCAAATCATTTCGTTTTTTCCTGAATATGTAGAACGATACTACAGCAACGGATTGTATCCTTTTATCTCGTCATTTTCAAGAACTGCTTTTGGAAACATTCCTTTTTCAGTAGGGGATTTTATTTATTTTATTTTAATATTCTTCATATTAAGATGGCTCTGGATCAAAAGAAAAACCTGGAAATTACATTGGAAAAATAATACATTACATATTTTAAGTTTCGCTTCTGTTTTTTACTTTATGTTTCATCTGCTTTGGGCTATGAACTATTATCGTGAACCGCTTTTTGAAAAAATGTCAATCAAAAGGGATTATTCAAATGAGGAGCTACTTCATTTTACTAAAAAACTAATTGCAAAAACCAATGCAATCCAAAGTCAAATAACAAAAGATAAAAATACAAAAGTTGTATTCCCCTACTCACAAAACCAAGCATTCCAAATGAATTTAAATGGCTACAAGAATTTATCGGACACACATCCATTCTTTAGCTACAGCAATTTGAGCGCAAAAAAATCAATAATAAGCTTGCCGCTAACCTATATGGGATTTGGAGGTTATTTAAACCCCTTTAATAATGAGGCACAGGTTAATTATATGGGTCCAATGTATGGTTTCCCAACTACTACTTGCCATGAAATGGCACACCAATTAGGGTTTGCTAGTGAAACAGAATGCAATTTTATTGGTTTTCTAGCCTCTGTGAAGAACGAAAATTTATACTTTCAATATTCTGGATATAGTTTTGCCTTGCGTTATTGTTTAGCTAACTGGGAGAAACGAAATAAGCCGGTTTTTGACCAACTGCTAAAAACGGTACATCCTGGAATTATAAAAAACTATCAGGAAAGTATAGTCTTTAATGCAAAGTACAAAACCCCATTAGAAACTGGCTTTCATATTTTTTATGATAATTTTCTAAAAATAAATCAGCAAAAGGACGGAATGGAGAGCTACAGTATGTTCATTAATTTGCTGGTGAATTATTATGGTCAAAAAAATAATAAATTGTAAAGATTGATTTAATTCAAAACTCTATACCAGCTATTCGCGGATCGTCTTAGAGCTAGAAAATATAGGTATACTTTTTTTTTTGCACATTAACTTTCCTAAAAAACCTATTTCCTCTTAGCTTGAGTCCATTAAAAACATATTAAAAAAAAATAAAAGCACTTAATAGTCCCGATGGAAATGTAAATCCTTTATTTTTCTTGATTTAAAAGAAAAATAAAGATTGCAATGTACAGCGGGACAACTAATAATTGTGTTTGAAAAAAAAGGTGCTACAAAATAAAAAAGGAGTACTTTGTAACAAATTATGCCAGCGACGTACTAATGAATCATGAGTGAAAATCTAGAACATTCTTTTGTAAAGCAATTAAAAGACAATCAAAATATAATCCACAAGATATGTAGGTTATATACCGATTGTGAAGATGCGCACAAAGATCTGTTTCAAGAAATCACGATTCAGTTATGGAAAGCTTTTCCAAAGTTCAGAGGAGATAGCAAATTTTCAACCTGGGCCTATCGTGTAGCACTGAATACAGCCATTACATTATACCGAAAAAACAAACGATCTATCGCCACAGTTGAGTATGAGGGACGGCAGCATTTCATAAAAGACGTCGATTATAATTATGAGGAAGAAGAACAGATTAAGCTCATGTATAAAGCCGTTTACCAGCTAAATGACATCGAAAAGGCTTTAGTTTTCATGTATCTAGAAGATAAAGACTATCGAGAAATTGCAGAAACGCTCGGTATCAGCGAAGTGAATGCCAGAGTGAAAATGAACAGAATTAAAGGGAAATTAAAAAAAATATTAAATCCGTAAGGAATATGAAAGAGCTGGATTTATTAAAAAAAGACTGGAAAAAGAAGGAAAATTCTTTTCAGCAAATCTCGGAAATAGAAATTTATAAAATGATTCATAAAAACTCATCTTCGATCGTGAAGTGGATTTTAATCATTAGTATTTTGGAGGTTTTACTATGGACTTCAATCAGCGTATTTTTTAATACCGATGAATATTTAGAACAGATCAATCATACTGATCTAATATCCTACTTCAAAGTACTGACCATATTCAACTACGGGGTGATATTGGCTTTTATATACTTATTCTACAAAAACTACATTCGAATTACTACGACCGTCTCTACCAAGCAATTGATGAAAGACATTTTAAAAACTCGAAAAACGGTCCAGTATTATGTATGGTACAATCTTGTGATGGCTCTTTTGAGTTTAGTCATAGGTTTTGTAATCGCCTTAGTTTACAATCCAGAAACTAGTATCTTGAGCGACCAAATTGCAAATAATGGAAAAGTAATGGCAATCACAATAGGCGTTTTGCTATTGACTACGACTGTGTTCTTTGGATTATTTTGGCTTTTTTATAGGCTTTTGTACGGAATCCTACTTCGAAGATTACATGCCAATTATAAAGAATTACAAAAAATTGATTTATAAATCAATAATCATATCGCCGAAGTTTGTTTAATTTTTCCTCTTCTTCAATTTCCTCGCATGGAATCACTTTTAAAAAAGAAGAGTGCTGTTCTATAGCATATTCTACTTTTTCTACAATCTCATCGATACTGTCATTATCGTAATCAATATCAAGTGGTTCTTTAATGATAAAGGATTGTAGAATTCCTTTCTTTTTCATTCGCAATCCCTTTTTGTCAAAGGACCGTCGAAAACCGTCTATAACAATTGGCACCACAATAGGCCGGTGTTCTTTGATGATATGAGCCGTTCCTTTCCTTACAGGTTTGAATGATTTTGTTGTTCCTTGAGGAAAAGTAATTACCCAACCATCATCAAGGGCAAATTTGATGTTTTCAGTGTCATTAGGGTTAACCTCTTTTTTCTTTTCAACATCCACACCTTTAGAACGCCAAGTTCGCTCAACTGTAATAGCTCCTGCGTAAGCCATTATTCTCGGTAAAAGCCCTGCTTGCATGGTTTCTTTTGCGGCTACATAATAAATATTCAGTTTAGGGTTCCATAAATAAAGTACATTCTTTATATTATCCTCTCGGCCCTTCAGGCTAGCATTAAAGACGTGAAACATAGCCACAACATCGGCAAAATAAGTCTGATGATTGGAGATAAATAGAACATTTGTATCGGGTAAATTACGGATGATTTCTGAGCCTTCAATCTTTAATTCATTGAATCCCCTATACCTTCTGTGGGTAGTGGCTCCGAAAAACCAAATCAACCATTTCTTTAAAAAAAGTATGTGACCAAAAGAATTTCTCTTAAATAACCCCATAAAACTGTATTTTATTTTTCTGAATTTGACTTACAAACGTACAAAATTTATTCTTCATGTTCCTGATTGCAACTACTTCTGATTGCCCTTACGAATTAAAAAAAAATCTAGTTGATAAAAATCAAAGCCTTGAATTTAGCGCCACTTTTAAAACATCCTTCAACTCACTCAATATCATTGCCGTAGCTCCCCAAACAATATGTCCTTCGATATCAAATGCAGGGACATTGATCTCTTTTGCATAAGAAGTGGAAATTTTCGATTCAATCAGTATTTCATCATTCAAGAAAACGGACAGCGGTAACTCGATAATGCTCGAAACTTCACTAGGGTCAAGAACAAAACAAATTTTTTCCTTACATATACCTAAAAAGGGGTGGACGATAAAATTACTGGGAGGAACATAAACTTGCGTAAAAGCCTTAATCACATCTATTATCGCTGGACTTACACCAACTTCCTCCTGAGTTTCTCGCAAGGCTGTTTTCGAAAAAATTTCATCCTCAGTTTCATATTTCCCTCCAGGAAATGCTATTTGCCCTGAGTGCACACCTTCATATGAATTCCGGACGATAAGTACTAAATGCGTAATTCCGTTTTTAGGATAAAAAAGCATCATTACTGCAGCCATTCTTGGGCTATTATTTTCAACGGCATTATTTTTCAAACTTTCGATTCTTTCAAATGGCACCATTTTAATATGAGCCTCCATAGCAGGAAGCTCGGCCTCAGCTAAATTGGGAACATATTCTAAAAAATATTGAAAATCCATAATCAAAGTCTATTTTTGCATTCATAATATAAATATAGTCTAGAAAATAACATTGCGCAAATTTTCTAAAACCAAAACAAACAAAATGTATAGTAAAGAAGAAACTCAAAAATTAAAGCGAGAATTCTGGGTCACATTCGCAGAGAAGTACCCACGAAAATGGGTTCTATACGATACAAAAATAAAAGATTTCTCTTTCAAGTTTTATGTAGATAATAAAAAAGCACAAGTCCTAATCGATATAGAGCATCGTAACGAGGAGTTGCGAACAGGATATTTTGAAAAGCTCGAAGCCTTAAAAACTATTTTAGATGAAGAGTTTATCAAGGATCTGGTATTCGAAAAAAATTACGTTCTCGAAAACGGAAAAACAATCAGCCGTATTTGGATAGAAAAACTTGGAGTAAGTGTTAGCAACCGTAATTATTGGGATGATATATTCTCCTTTTATAACCAAAAAATGAATGCTTTAGAGCTTTTCTATTCGGAATATGATGACTTTATAAAAGATGTTGATTAGCTTTTGGTGCGCGCTACGTAAAAGCTCTATTCCGACTTTAAAAAGCAAATACTCAAGATCCACAATTCAGCCTAAAATATTTACATTTACTTTATAAAAAACGAAAGACCATATAAACAAAAAAGTCTCAATAAGCCGACTTCTTATTATTTACAAATTAAATATATTATAGACAATAATTTTATCATCATAATTTATATACAATTGCTTCCTATTGCCCTGTTTTTTCCTTGTAATAATAGATAGCGTACAATCATCTCCGTTGTTGTCCTTGCAAGTAAAAGAATAAACAATATCCGTGTCATTTTCCTCTGTAGATTGATACTCTATAATTTCAAACAACTGAATAACTTGAGAATACACAAGAATTCTATTTTTATTCGTATCCAATGACACTAAAACATTAACTAATTTTAGCTCCGACCAATTACCCCATTTGCCCCTTTCATTTTTTTCCAAAACACTAAAACCAGAAGTTTTGAATTTATATACTTGGCCGTATATATTTTGCAAGCCAATCCCCAAAACAAGCAACACTATATATAATTTAATTTTACCCATTATTTATAAAAATTACAAATCAAATTCGAGCATTTCTTTTCTAGCATTTTCAAAATCTGTCATCATTTCCAAAATGATTTCTTCGGCCGAATTTATTTGATGAATCAATCCTGCGATTTGACCGATCTCCAACTCACCCTCGACTAAATCCCCCTCAAACATACCTCTTTTTGCTCTTGCTCTGCCCAAAAAAGTTGTTAATTCCTCCTTTGTTGGACATTTTTCATACAGACTTTGAAGGTCTTGAAAGAACTTGTTTTTAATCAATCTAACTGGAGCCAATTCCTTCAAAGTCAATTGGGTCCCACCTTCTTGGACCTCTACGATTGTTTTCTTGAACTTCTCATGTGCAGAAGACTCAATGGATGCAGCAAACCTACTTCCTACCTGCACAGCATCTGCCCCTAAGACCATTGCGGATAGCATTCCTCGGCCACTAGCGACACCTCCTGCAGCAATGATAGGAATGTGTATCTGTTCTTTCACCATTGGAATCAAAGTGAAGGTTGTGGTTTCGTCTCTTCCGTTATGTCCACCCGCTTCAAAACCTTCTGCAACTATGGCATCAACACCCGCAGCTTGTGCCTTTAATGCAAACACAGTGCTGCTTACTACATGCACTACAGTTATCCCTTTTTCTTTGAGATGGGCAGTCCAGATTTTGGGATTTCCAGCCGAAGTAAAAACAATTTTAACCCCTTCTTCAACTATAATTTTCATGATTTCTTCGATGTTAGGGTATAACATCGGGACATTCACACCAAAAGGCTTTAAGGTCGCCTTTTTACATTTCTGAATGTGCTCCCGCAGAACTTCTGGATACATCGAGCCTGCTCCTATTAACCCCAAACCGCCTGCATTACTTACTGCACTGGCTAGTTTATAACCGCTAACCCAGATCATTCCTCCTTGGATAATGGGGTATTTAATATTGAAAAGTTTTGTGATTTTATTCATTAACAAGTTGACTATTATTGTTTTATTATTTTTCCGCTCTTAGAGAACGACCCTGCTTCAATTTTGTAAAAATAAAGCCCGTTGCTCACCGACTTTAGTGAAAAAGTATCTGAGATTCCATTAATAGTGCGTTCCAAAACCTTTTTACCCAATAGATTGTAAAAAACAATCCTTCCCTTATTGAAACTTTCGGGAAAAGAAACTGAAACTAAATTAGTCGTGGGATTTGGATAAGCGACAAAATAATCTTTAGAAAAATCTTCAACAAATAATCCTTTGTTTACAGCCAAACTAAAATCAGGAATTCCATAGCCATATTGCGCATTAGGTGTCGTAAATCTATCTGCTGATTGTACAATTAATTGCCTAATTTCTTTGTTTGCTTTATTTGGAAATGCTTGCCATAAGCAGGCCACCATCCCTGCCATAATAGGACTTGAAAATGAAGTGCCATTTGCAGTTCCTATGATTCCCGATTCGTCCGATAAAACTGCAGAAACGCCCTGCGCCATGACATCTGGCTTAATTCGATTGTCGAAGGAAGGCCCAATTGAACTAAATAAAGCCTTAGTCTCCGACGAATTTACAGCACCAATTGTAAGTACTGAAACAGCATCAGCAGGTGAACCAATATGAGGTTCTGAAGAACCTCCCTCGTTACCTGCAGATACTACGACTATCATACCTCTACTAAATGCAATATCGGCTCCTCGCGAAATGTAATTTGTTATTCCGTTCATATCAGCATAAGTATGGCTATAATTAGGGTTGTCATATTCAAAATACCCCAAGGAAGTATTTATGATATCTACTCCCAAACTATCTGCTTTTTCGGCAGCTTCTACCCAAAAGGATTCCTCAACAGGATTCTCTGAAGAAACATCTTCTGTGATAAATAAGTAATAAGAAGCATCTGGTGCAGTACCAACTAATGCGTTCTCTTTAAATCCGCCCATAGTAGAAAGTACCAAAGTACCATGAGTATCACCTGTATAAAACTCAGCACTTCTAGACACAAAATCATAGCCCCCTAAAATTTGCTTATTGTCCTGCAGCCTTTGGAAAGGCTGGGCTGTATCGACTCCTGGAAAGCCAGAATCCAAAACTGCTATTATCTTTCCAGAACCGGTATAGTCTTGTTGGTGTAAAACCTGCCCACTAAGCATTTTGATTTGATTTTCTGACGTGCCATATGAAAAATTCACTTTCGTTTGCTTAAGCTTGTTTTGTTCTTTGATCTTAAAAGCTTTGGCAACTTTTCCCGTTTCGTTTAATGACTTGTCCGCAAAATCTACTTTGCTTACAAAAGCAAAGTAGGTCAACGAATTTATTGCGGTTTGCGTTCCCCTGATATGAATAGCATTGAGCCATTTTGACTTGGCCATGACTGTAATACCTGAAGCTAATTTTATTTGACTTATGTAGGAAGGGTCAATTGGAATGTCTTTTAAATCTAAAGATATATTTTGATTCGATCTTCTATCCAAAGCTCTCTGCGAAAGCATTTCAAGTGGAGAATCGTAGAAAAACTGTGAATTATTTTTGGCGGTAAAATACACCCAAGCATCCTCTTGTGAAAAAGATGTTATGGTCAGCAATAAGCAACAAAATAGATAAAGTTTTTTCATAATCAGGTCTTACATTAAACGGAGCCTTCAAGTACTAATTTATTGACTGTTAAAAATACAACTTTAATAATGTGCAATTCAAAAATCACAGCTTACTTTATTATTTTATATTGAATCACTAAGCTAAGAAATAACTCCCGAACCAACTAATTCATCTTCGAGATACCAGGCTGCAAATTGCCCTGCAGTAATTGCTGATTGTGGATCTTGAAATGAAACATACATTCCTTCTTCAAATTGATGCAAAGTAGCTTTTTGTAAAGGTTGTCTATAACGTATTCTTGCCATAACTTCCATTTGCTCCCCATTGGCCATAGCCAAATCAGTACGAATCCAATGCACTTCTGATTTTTCTATAAACAATGTATTTCTAAATAATCCAGGATGTTGACTTCCCAAACCAGTGTAAATAGTGTTAGTATCCACGTTTGTTGCTATAATAAATAAAGGCTCAGTGGTACCTCCTACGTTAAGTCCTTTTCTTTGACCAATTGTAAAGTAATGCGCACCTTGATGCTTTCCAACTAGCTTACCCATTTCAGGTGTGTATTCAATTTTTTTGGATGCTAAGAGTACCGTTTCCTTTAAAGATAATTCTTGTTGATTTTCAGAACTATAAACCAAATGATCCTTATCAATCTGAATTATAGATCCTTCTTTGGGTTCTAGTTTTTGCTGTAAAAACTCTGGTAAACGCACTTTTCCTATGAAGCACAAACCTTGAGAGTCTTTCTTTTCAGCTGTCACCAATTCCATTTCCGCAGCAATTTTTCGAACTTCTGGCTTGGTTAATTCTCCAATAGGAAACAATGACTTCGCTAATTGCTGCTGTGAAAGTTGGCAAAGAAAATAAGACTGATCTTTATTATTGTCGGCCCCAGCTAGTAATTGATATACTGTTTCGCCATTCAGTTCAATTTCACTTTTCTTACAATAATGTCCTGTCGCTACGTAATCAGCACCGAGACTTAAGGCTATTTTCATGAAAACGTCAAATTTGATTTCGCGGTTACAAAGAACATCAGGGTTTGGAGTTCTACCTTTTTCATATTCACTGAACATGTAGTCAACTATTTTTTCCTGATATTGTTCACTTAAATCTACTGTTTGAAAAGGGATACCCAATTTCTCTGCGACTAGCAGCGCGTCATTACTATCCTCTAACCATGGACATTCATTAGAAATTGTAACTGAATCATCATGCCAGTTCTTCATAAAAAGACCTATCACTTCATATCCTTGTTGCTGCAACAAATAAGCAGCAACACTGGAATCAACACCTCCAGAAAGTCCTAATACAACACGTTTCATTTTAAAATCTTTAATAATTTTACAAGACTGCAAAGTTACAATGTTTTATTAAGGTAAGTGTATAAGGACAAACTTAATTACCAGCAGATTTTGAGATGCTGCGGGGATTGCTCATGTCAATTTCTTTGGATTGTTTTCCTTTCTCAAAAAATTGCCAAATACCGGCTTTCTTGCCGTTAACAAACTGACCTTTGGAAACAACATTACCATCAGAATCTTTAAAAACTGCTAAACCGTTATATTCATTGTTTTTAAAAATGCTCTCCTCCAATACTACACCATTTTCAGAATATTTCTTGTAGACACCCTCTTTAAAATTATTTTTATAATTAGTTTCTTCTGCAATTTTACCACTAGCATAAAAAATAGACCTTAAACCTTGTAAGTTGCCATCTTTATAATTTTCAGTAGTCATCAGCGTTGGAGAAGCCTGATGGTAATATTTCCACGGGCCCTCAAATAATTTGTTGACTACTTTACCTTCACTCACTTTGTTATTCGTCTGGTCAAAGAAGATGGTATATGCCGAATTGTCTTTACTATTAAACTCTCGAGTTGCTATTATAGATTTTGCTTTAGTATCATCGAAAAATTGAAACTTGCCGATTTCTTTTCCGTGCTCAAATACACCTTCATATCTAAGCCTTTTCGATTCTTCATAAAATCCTTTCCAAGAACCGTGTTTCCTACCTTCTGAATCTAGTTTATTATAGTCAACTTGGGACAATAGCGTTTGACTAGCAAGAATCAAGAAGAAAACTGTAAAAAAACAAAACTTATTTTTTTTCATTACGATCAAAGATTGATTTAAACCCGAAAACTGAAATGCTTAATTATTTTCACAAATTTACATTATATTTTAGAAAAAGCATAGCCCAATAATTGAACTCCACAAAGAAGCTCAACCTTTTTCTCTCTAACAGCATTTTTAGAGAAAATTCTAAGACTTTATATTGTTATGATAACAACTAGTAACTATAACCATCTGAAAAAACAGGGATTTAACATCAACTAATTAAAACGTTTAACTAAAGTCTAAATATTAATAACAAAGATAAACTAGTAACGCAGCTAAAAACCTACGATAAAACATTAACATGCTGCATATCAGCATTAAACAAGTCAAAATAAAATCACAAACTTTTAGTTTGTTTATCTTTTTGTTGAAAAAAATAAACGTTTTGTCAGACCTATTTTCTAACTTAGGTAAAAATATAAAACCTTTTATTATGAAAAACTTATTTAAAATTAAGAATTTGACATTAATTCTGTCGCTTTTAGTTTTGTTAATCTCATGTAATAACGATGACGAAACATCAACTCCTATTGACAACTCCATCACTGGACTGGCATTAAAAACGCCGGACTTGAGCATCTTAGTCCAAGCCTTACAAAGAGCAGAATTGGCTACAACATTACAGGCAAGCGGAACCTATACTGTTTTTGCACCCACAAATGCAGCATTTACTGCATTTCTGGCAACGACACCGTACGCAACAATAAATGATGTACCAAAAGAAGCATTAACCCAAATTTTACTAAATCACGTTATTGCAACTAAGTATATGGCTGCAGACTTAACCACAAGCTACATCAAAACGTTAGCAAAGGGAACAGCATCTGCAACCAATACGTTAAGTATGTATGTAGACATTGCTGATGGTGTAAAACTAAACGGTGTTGCAAAAGTAACAACTCCAAATATTATGGCTTCCAATGGCGTAATTCATCTTGTGGACAAAGTTGTTGGCTTACCAACTATTGTTACTCATGCAGCTGCAAATTCTAACTTTACCACTTTAGTTGGATTGTTAGACAAACAAGGTTTAGTGCCTACATTAAACGGAACTGACAAATCTCCGTTTACAGTATTTGCTCCAACAAACGGTGCTTTTGCAACTTTTGAAATGCAAAACCCCGGAACATTAGCAAGTTTGACTTCTGCTCAAGTTACTTCAGTGTTGACTTATCACGTAGTTGCAGGTGCTAATGTATTATCCACAGGAATTCCTACTACTCCAATTACTACTTTAGAAACTGGAAAATTTACAATTGCAGGAACGGTTATAACAGACGAACAAATGAGAAACACCAATATTGTTGCTGTTGATGTTCAGTGTTCAAACGGTATTATTCATGTTATTGATAACGTATTATTACCAACGTTTTAAAGCAAGAAACTAGTTCTCTATTACTTGAAATAAAAAAGCTCCCAATCCACGGGAGCTTTTTAAGTTTATTTCTTTTTATCCTTTGCCTTTTGAGCTTCGGCCTGTTCCATTACCTCTTGAAGTTTACGTTGGAATTTACCTTGTTTCTTGGGCTCTTTTTTCTTGTTCTCCTGAATTTGAGCGTGGATCTTTTCGTCGTCAACGATATAGTTTTTTATCACAAGCATGATTCCAATAGTAATTGTATTGGAAACGAAATAATATAAACTCAACCCAGACGCATAACTATTAAAAAAGAACAACATCATTAAAGGTGAAACATAAATCATGATTTTCATCATTTTTGCCATATCTGGCATTCCTTCTTGCTGTGGTTGTGCCATCTGTTGATCACCAGTAGTCATTTTCATATAAAAGAAAATCGCGATAGATGCCAAAATCGGAAACAAACTAATGTGATTTCCGTAAAACGGAATATGGAATGGTAGCTCGTAAATAGAATCGTAAGAAGACAAATCATTAGCCCAAAGAAAACCTTCCTGCCTTAAGCCTATTGCTGATGGAAAAAATTGGAACAAAGCATAAAAGACCGGCATTTGTAATAAACCTGGAACACAACCAGCCATTGGGTTCACTCCTGCTTTATTATACAGCTTCATTGTTTCCTGTTGTTTCTTCATTGGGTCTTTTTTAAATTTTTCTCCCAATTCATTAATTTCAGGTCTTAATACTTTCATTTTTGCTTGAGACAAAAATGATTTATAAGTAATAGGAGACAAAACTAATTTAACCAATATAGTAAACAATATAATTGCCCATCCATGTTGTATGAACATACTTAAAAAACCATATACAGGTATAAATGCATGTCGATTGATCCAACCGAAAATACCCCAACCTAAAGCAACAATATCTTCTATATTTCTATCGTAACTTTTCAATAATTTGTAATCGGTAGGACCATAGTACCAATTCATTTTTTCACTGATTTCCCCATTTTTAAACGCTAAAGGGACAATCGCTTTAAATTGTTTGGTGAAAATCGTATCTGTCTCTTCATCATTAACTAAATTATCTGAATATAGTTCCGAATTTTTAAAAGGAGTATCAGTCAATAAGATTGAAGAGAAAAAATGTTGTTTATAAGCTATATATGATACGTTTTCAACAGTTTCCGACTCATTATGACCAAGACCTAAATAGTCGCTTTTACCATCTTCATGCTCATAATAAAGCTCAGAATAACGGTTTTCATAACTAGTACTTTTCTCATTAGTATATGACTTCAAATCCCATTCTAATTGTAATGGTTTAGACACATTCAAGACTTTATTTAATCCTTGAGACTGAATATCAAAATCAAGCATATAATCATCCGCTTTCAACACGTATTTATATTCTAAATACTCGTTTGCTCCAGCTTTCAAGCGCATAACTAAAATCTGGTCTGAACCGTTTTTAGTTAAAGTTGGTTCAAAATAAAGGTCCTTAGTGTTTAGGGTACGGTTGTCACTGGTAAGCAATTGAACATTTAAATGAGCATTGTTATCTTTTATCAGTTCTACTAATTCTCCAGATCCTTCCCTGAACCTTTCAAAATTCTTCAAAGTAGCCTTTACGATATATCCACCTTTATTAGCAATTTCTAACTTAACTAATTTGTTCTCGATAGTTGTGTAAGAATCTTTTGCAGAGGGAAGCGTAGCTGAATAAGCAAAATTCCCTAAACTTTTTTGAAGTTGCGCTAATTGCAAAGTGTCTCCCGCAGTTATGACGGTAGGTTGAGCTTTCAACTTCGCTTCAGATTCTTTAGTTTTGGCATCTTGAATCACCAATTCTTTCTTCACCTTATCAGCCGCTATATCAGCTTCAGTAGGCTGATTTTGCCACATAATCCAAAGTAATATCCCAAAAATCAATACAAAACCAATTATCGAATTCGGGTCAAATTTTTTTCCTTCCATTATAATTTAATTCAAAGTTTAATGCTTTAAGTTCCTTTATTAAAACTCGCCACAATGAGAAATAGTTATTATCATTTTTAGTCTTTTATCTACCAAGACCAAAAAACGTGTTACCGTATGTTATTTTTTTCTTGCTTTTACTGCAGCTGCAACAAAATTCACAAAAAGCGGGTGTGGGTTTGCCACTGTACTTTTGTATTCCGGATGGTATTGCACACCGATGAAAAAAGGATGGTCTTTTATTTCAATAATTTCAACCAATCCCGTATCTGGGTTTACTCCTGTAGCTTTTAAACCTGCCTTTTGTAACACATCAACAAACTCACTGTTGTACTCATAACGGTGACGATGACGTTCTGAAATGGTAGATTGTCCATAAGCTTTAAAAGCTAATGAATCTGGTGTAAGATCACATTTCCAAGCTCCAAGGCGCATTGTTCCTCCCTTATCAGTTACATTTTTTTGATCTTCCATCAAGTTAACAACAGGATACTTGGTTTGCTCATTCATTTCTGTTGAATTGGCATCTTCATAGCCTAAGACATTTCTCGAATATTCAATTATAGCCATTTGCATTCCCAAACAAATTCCAAAGAAAGGAATTTTGTTTTCACGAGCATAACGCACCGCTTCAATCTTCCCTTCGATTCCTCTTTCCCCAAAACCAGGAGCTACAAGTATACCGTCAAGACCTCGTAATTTCTCTTCAATATTTGTGGCATCAATATGTTCCGAATGAATAGAAATCACATTTACTTTAGTTTCATTTGAAGCACCTGAATGAATAAAAGCTTCCAATATTGATTTATAACAGTCCTGCATTTCTACATATTTCCCAATCAACCCGATATTTATCGTATGTTTTGGGTTTTTTAATCTTCGTAGAAAAATATTCCAGTTTTTTAAATCTGGAGCCGCTTTTTTAGGCAAATCCAATTTTTTTAGTGCAACAACATCTAGTCCTTCCTCCAACATCAAGTTAGGTACTTCATAAATAGTTGCAGCATCTATAGATTGGATAACCGCTTCTCTTTTTACATTACAAAACAATGCTAGCTTATTCCGAATTTCATCCGAAATTTCATGTTCTGTTCTACAAACTAAAATATCTGCTTTAATACCGCTTTCCATCAAGGTTTTTACAGAATGCTGAGTTGGTTTTGTTTTCAACTCTCCAGCAGCGGCCAAATAAGGAACTAAAGTCAAATGAATTACAATGGCATTCTTTTCACCCATATCCCAAACCAGTTGACGCACTGATTCGATATAAGGTAAAGATTCAATATCTCCAACAGTTCCACCAATTTCGGTAATAACAACATCATAATCACCTGAGTTACCAAGCAATTGCATTCTATCTTTGATTTCATTGGTAATATGAGGTACCACTTGTACCGTTTTTCCCAGAAATTCTCCTCGTCTTTCCTTTTCAATAACCGAAAGATATATTCTTCCTGTAGTAACATTGTTTGCTTGAGAAGTAGGAACATTTAAGAAACGTTCGTAATGGCCTAAATCCAAATCAGTTTCAGCACCATCATCAGTCACGTAACATTCTCCGTGCTCATAAGGGTTTAATGTACCTGGATCAACATTTAGATAAGGGTCGAATTTTTGAATAGTCGCCCTATATCCCCGTGCTTGTAACAATTTTGCCAAAGATGCTGCAATAATTCCTTTCCCTAAAGAAGAAGTCACACCACCAGTAACAAAAATATATTTCGTTTGATTCATTCTATTATTGTTTGTATTGTAGTTGCGTAAAAACTCGGCGAAAATACGATTATAAATTGAGAATATGCTAATTTACAAATGAGATAATTCGGGAAATTGACAATTATTCAACTTAGTATCTCAAAAATAAAAACCTCAATAATTTAATAAATTAGTGAGGTTTTGGATATCTTTTTTTAATATTCCGTATCAATTCTTCTAGTCCGTTTAATTTTAACTCATATATAAGTTTTAACTGTTCGCCTAATTCTCCTTTTGGAAAACCTTTATTATGATACCATACCACATAGTATTCTGGTATATCAATAAGATATTTGCCTTCGTATTTGCCAAAAGGCATTTTAGTATGAGCGAGCTTTATGAGTTGCTGTTGATTTTTATCCAAAATTTAAGTTTTAACTTGAAACTTATTACCGCTTGTTCCTCTACTTCTAGCTGAAACTGATTCCCTTTTCTATTGCAATATTCAAAATTAAGTAAACGAAACCTAAAAATACCTCTCTCCAGAATGGTTTTGCTTTTTTTATCAAGGCCTGTGTCAAAAACGATCTATACTCACAACTTTATATCTGATGTTCGTAACTCACAAAGGCAACTTACTTTTGCAGTGATTTTTTTTATATAAAAGACAAAACCCAATCTGAATATTAACTAATTTACTGGGCTTCTTTTAGAGTTAAATCAGTATCATAATACATGATAAACACCCCTTTATTAGTATAACCTCCATTAGCCTTCTTATAATATTCAAATTTATTCTCCACTTGTTTTGTCGCCGCAGAATTCACGGTCTCTTCAAAATTTTTATCTTGTACCAACCGCATCATAGTATCAAAAGTCACATCAAAACCACGAGTTGCAAAATCACTTGGATAAATATTGTTTACTTTTCTAAATTCTTTTTCAAAAATTAAAGCTTCCGAAGAATCGTTATCACGAGTGACTGAAGGATACATTAATTTCAATTTTGTCAAGTTCAGAAATTTAATTTCGTCAGTATCTAAGGTTTCATTTGGCTCTAAAATCACTAACTGCAATTGATATTCCGACATTGAGCTCAACATCGCCTCTATTGTTGTTTTGATCATATAGGTATTTCCCGTTTCCATCACAACATAATTCATCCTGCCTTTGACCAACATCGCTTTCAAACTTTCAGCAGATACATTACCATTTTCTTTGAAAGTCACAAATGGAATATCTTTTTGATATTCTTTAATATACCGCACAATTGATTCTTTTTTCTTATCAACCACCGCCATAATATTACCGTTACGGGCTCGCATGTAGTCAAACATAGCTTTTTTTATAACTTCAGTGGCGGGTATCGTTTGATATAAATTATTAAACGGATTTCCGACATCCTTCGACAATGGTGAGATAACTGGAATATTTTGTTCTTTTAATAACTGAGCAACAGTTTCTGCATTACTTTGATAAAAAGGTCCAATTATTGCGTTGGCAGTTTCAAGATTATTAGCTTTTATAATCGCCGCAACATTTGAACTGTTTTTAGTTTCCTCAGAATCATAAATTTCTACATCAATAGGAAGACCTAAAACTTTGGCAGAGTCAATCGCCATAAGTGCTCCTGCGTAAAAATCTAAAGTCATGTTCAAAAATTTATCTTTTGTCAAACGAATTGCTGTTGGGTTTATAGTGTCCGCCTCTAGCCTAGCTATGTTAAACGGCAAAAGTAGCACCATTTTTTTACGATTACCGAAACTGATTTTTTTTGACAAAGCAGTATATTCTTTTCTGTCCTCTTGCGAATAGGAAGCTTGAGAAGGAACCTTTAATACCATGCCTATTTCAACTCCATTGTTAAGCTCTGGATTAAGTGCAATAAACCCCTCTTGACTCATCCCGAAGGTTTTTGACAAACTATAGAGAGTTTCTTTCGGCTGAACTTCATAAGCTATGTAAGTAACACCTGTTGACACCTCCATTAGTTTTTGAATTGCATCTTCTTTTTTAGATTCTACTTGAGTAACAGCTTTAATCGTCTTAGGAGCATTTCCCTTTATTACTAATCTGTATCCAATGGGCAAACCGTTAGCAATTTCAGGATTACGTTTTTCAAGCTCTGCAATCGTAATTCCATATTTTCGGGAAATAGAATATTTAGTTTCTTTTGGAAGCACATCATGATATATCACTTTATCTTGAGTTACATCAGTATTTATTGCCTTCTCTTTTACAGGAATAACAAGTGTTTGGCCTATTTGCAATCCTTCTTTTTCAATAAATGGATTGGCTGTTTTCAAATCTTCGTCAGAAACCCCATATTTCTTTTCAATACCATAGAGAGTCTCTTTTGGCGTCACCAAATGTGTTGCGGGCTGTACATTTGTTTTGATAGGAATACTAGAAATTTTACTAGGTATCAGCAAAACTACATTTGGCTTCAAACCATTTTGCGCATCCGGATTTAACTGATAAATATCAAACGGAGTAACTTTATACTTCATTGCAATTTGAATTATCGTTTCTCCTTTTTCCACTTTATGCGTAATTGGTTTTTCCTGTGCGAAAACAGTATTAGTAAACATTACTATAGTTATACAAATCGCAAAAAAATACTTCCTCATTTATGTATATAAAAAAATTATTAAATCAAAGACAACAAAACGGCATCAAATTTTATTCCAAAAATCTGATACCGTTTATATAAAGAGCATTATGAATAAAGCTTGTCAAGAAAAAGAAAAAGCAGCACGGCTTATTCCCATTCTATAGTAGCTGGTGGTTTTGAACTAATGTCATATACTACCCTATTTACCCCTTTTACTTTATTTATTATATCATTAGAAACCTTCATTAAGAAGTCATAAGGCAAATGAACCCAATCCGCCGTCATACCATCTGTGGATTCAACTGCACGGAGCGCCACTACTTTTTCATAAGTACGCTCGTCTCCCATTACACCTACACTATTTACGGGAAGAAGAATTGCGCCTGCTTGCCACACTTTATCATACAAGCCCCAAGATTTTAGTCCATCGATAAACACAGCGTCAACATCTTGCAGAATGCTAACTTTCTCTGGAGTAATATCCCCTAGGATACGAATTGACAATCCCGGTCCTGGAAAAGGATGTCTTCCCAAAAGTTCAGCATCGATTCCTAAGCTAGCGCCTACTCTGCGTACTTCATCTTTGAAAAGCATACGAAGCGGCTCTACAATTTTTAATTTCATATAATCAGGCAAACCACCTACATTGTGATGCGATTTTATAGTTGCGGACGGTCCTTTTACAGAAACGGACTCTATAACATCAGGATAGATAGTTCCTTGCGCTAACCATTTTACATCTTCAATAAGATGAGATTCATCATCAAAAACTTCGATAAAAACACGCCCAATAATTTTACGTTTGGTTTCAGGATCACTAACTCCTGCCAATTCTGACAAAAATCTATCTCCAGCATCAACACCTTTCACATTCAATCCCATTCCTTTATACTGATCGAGTACTTGTGCGAATTCGTTCTTACGAAGCAAACCATTATTGACAAAAATACAATACAGGTTTTTGCCTATCGCTTGATGCAATAGAACGGCCGCAACGGTAGAGTCTACTCCGCCAGAAAGTCCAAGAACCACTTTATCGTCTTGAATTTTTTCTTTTAACTCTGCCACCATATCCTCAACAAAAGCGTTGGGAGTGAAGTTTTGTGGAACTTCAGCAATTTTAACCAAGAAATTCTCTAACATTTTTGATCCATCCGTAGAATGAAATACTTCTGGATGGTATTGTATCGCATAAGTAGGTTCCCCTTCTATTTTATAAGCGGCAAATTCCACATCATGCGTGCTGGCCAATTTGATACCATTTGTGGGTAATGATTTAATACTGTCGCTATGACTCATCCAGACTTGACTGTTAAGATTAACTCCTTCAAAGAAAGTCTCGTTTGGTTTTAAAAAGGACAAATTTGCCCTACCATATTCTCTTGTATTTGAAGCGGCTACTTCACCACCACTAAAATGGGCTAAATATTGCGCCCCGTAACAAACGGCAAGCATAGGAAGCTTTCCTCTAATTTGTGATAAGTCTGGATGCGGAGCATCTTCTGAACGAACAGAAAATGGGCTTCCCCCAAGAATTACGGCTTTATAAGGAGACAAATCACTCGGGAAATGATTGTAAGGAAAAATTTCGCAGAATATATTTAATTCGCGAACTCTACGAGCAATAAGTTGTGTGTATTGCGATCCGAAATCTAAAATAAGTACGTTGTGTTGCATGCGCAAAAATACTTTTTATATTCGGAATTGAAAAATTGAATTTAAAAAAATAATCGTTTAATTTTTTTTCCTACTCTAATAATACTTTTTAATCAAAGGACTGCTTCTGTTTTGTTGAGAATTACTTTTTTCCTTAAATTGCCTTTAGACTTATAAAAGGCTATTTTTATAAAAACATTAATCATACAAAAATAAAAAAATGAGAATAAAAAAATATTTAGCAATTGCCGTTTTTGGTCTTCTGGCAATTTCATGCAGTGTTATTGATAGTTTATTGACCTTTTCGATAAACAATCAAACATCAGTGACGATTCCGGCGGGATTTCCTGTAAATACACCCATTGACTTTAGCGCAGAAACCGCTTCGAATTCTAGCACCGTATTTGAAAACAACAACACAAAAGCAGACTTAGTGAAGGATGTAAGACTGAAGGAGCTGAAATTGACAATAACGAAACCAACTGATAAAAATTTTTCGTTTTTGAAATCCATTCATATGTATATTTCTACAAATAACAGTGACGAAATAGAGCTGGCTTTTTTAGACGATATTAATTCAACTTCGAATACGTTAACTCTAACTCAAAGCTCAGAAAAACTAGATAAATATCTTAAGGCTGAAAGTTTCACTTTAAGAGTGAAGACGGTAACAAAAGAAACAGTCAGTGAAAATATAACAGTAAAAGCAGACATGAGATTTCAAGTCACAGCAGATACTTTTTAAATAAAAAGATTTTTTTTCTATTGTTAAATTACTCTTTTATAAGAATAATAGTTGCTTTAAAGCCAGTCCCAAGATTCCATTGACTCGCAGAAATCAAAGTCCCTTTATCATCGTACACTTTAAACTCAGCTGTGTTAGGTCCAGAGCTTCCTTGATTTAATGCTTCGAAATCGATCTTATTGATCCCTTTTTCTAATTCTATTTGGAAACCTTTAAAATTGCTATCTAAATTTACTTGGTACTCAATCACTTTGTCATTTAAGTATACCCGTATTTGATCTCCATCTACGTAGGCAGCATCGCGATACAGTACTTTAGCAGTAGCAGAACCTGTTTTGTAATCACCTAAGTTTTGATTTCTCCTATAAACATTCTGGTCAGGGTTGTCTTCCTTCTTATTCAATCTATCTCTTACAATGTCTCCAGGATTGATAAAATTATCTTTTAAAATCATCGATATGGGAGCCGGTTCAGGATCAGGAGTCGGTTTTATCGCAGTTTCAGGAGGTACTATAGCTGGAAGTTCTACCTCTGGCGCTTTAACTTTTTTAGCTTTAAAACCAAGATCTACCGGAGGTATAGCTTTAAATTTATTGCTAAATTCATTCTGGGAATATGCTTTTACAGACAGTCCTATTATTAAAATTAAAAAGAAAATTCGATTCATAATGCTTGCGTATTGATTGGTCATTTCTGTATTCGTTTTCAACAAATAAAAATGTTAAAAATAGTATTCTTTGACGTTTTTTGATAACTCGATATTTTGGAATTTATTTCGTTTTTCTAATTAAAATATTTTGTAAAAACCGTGTTTTTTATTTTACTAATTTCATAAATTGCAAAAAATATACCAATATTCAAAGTAATCAAAATTTCTTTAAAAAACAAGCTTAAAAAATGAAAAGAGAAAACATATTAACAGGCTCCCCATGGGAAGATAAAATGGGATATTGTCGCGCTGTCAGGATAGGAAATAGCATTGAAATTTCAGGAACAGTAGCCATAATTGATGCTGAGAAAGTAAAAGCCAACGATGCTTATGCGCAAACCTTCAATATTCTTGAAAGAGTTGAAAAAGTGCTTGAAGATTTAAATGCAAGTATGAAAGATGTTATCCGCACCCGAATATTCACCACTGACATTACTACTTTTGAAGATGTTGCCAGAGCACATTCTGCTTTTTTCAAAGACATCAAACCTACGACAGGATTTTATGAAATCAGTAAATTGATAGCTCCGGAATATTTGGTTGAAATAGAATTTACAGCTGTACTTCCTGAAAAACACAATAATTTCGATGGATTGTAATACTTTAGCAAAATAGCACTGTGAAATTCCCTGTAAAAAACAGAATGATTTTAGAAACAATAAAAAATACAATACTACTCTCCCTCAAATGGATTTTCATTTGTACTCTGATAGGGTTCTTATCAGGTTCCGCTTCAGCATTCCTGTTAGTAACTTTAGAATGGGTAGCGAACTTTAGAGGCCAAAACAGCTCGATAATTTGGCTCTTGCCTATAGGTGGTTTGCTTATAGGACTGTGCTATCACTGCTATGGATCTTCGGTTGTAAAAGGAAATAATTTATTACTAGAGGAATATGAAACTCCAAAAAAGACAATCCCATTAAAAATGGCTCCTTTAGTTCTTCTTGGAACAATAATAACGCATCTCTTTGGCGGATCAGCGGGTCGAGAGGGAACAGCAGTACAAATGGGTGGAGCAATAGCAGACCAATTCACTGCGATTTTCAAGTTGGACGATTCAGACAGAAAGACACTTATCATTTTAGGAATTAGCGCAGGATTTGCTTCCGTTTTTGGCACACCTTTAGCGGGAGCTTTATTCGCTTTAGAGGTTTTATATTTTAGCAAAGTCAGCTACAAAAGTATGGTTTTGTCATTTTTAGTAGCATTTATAGCTTATTATACTGTTGAAGTTTGGAAGGTAAATCACACCCATTATTCCATACCAATTGTTCCAAAGCTAAATCTAAACATACTGCTTTGGATTATCCCTATTAGTGTTCTATTTGGCTTATCTGCCATGCTCTTTTCCAGAAGCACATATTATTGGGGTACTTTATTTTCGAAAATTAAATATCCTCCTTTTCGTCCATTTATTGGAGGAATTCTATTTGCTGTTGCGATTTACTTCATCGGCACCACAAAGTATTTGGGTTTAGGAGTTCCGATTATCGTGGAATCTTTTTCGAAGCCTAGCGAGTATTATGATTTTTTGGCCAAAATAGTATTCACCGGGTTTATTTTGGGCGCAGGTTTTAAAGGAGGTGAAGTAACCCCACTCTTTTTTATTGGTGCAACATTAGGAAGTGCATTGTCCTTGGTTGTGCCTCTCCCAATTGCATTATTGGCAGGAATGGGTTTTGTAGCTGTTTTTTCGGGTGCTACACATACGCCAGTCGCCTGCACAATTATGGGAATGGAGCTTTTTGGTATCCAAAGTGGAGCCTACATAGGAATTGCCTGTTTTATTGCTTATTTTTCATCAGGTTCAATAGGAATTTATCATTCACAGGTTGTTAAAGGCGCAAAATATCATTTATATCAGAAATTAAAAAGAAGAAAAATGGATAATTTCTAATTTGAAAAAACGTGTTATTTGCTAAATGATTTAAAACTTTACATTTAAAAATGTAATTTCGCAGACTATGAAAATACAAGACATTCAAGCGATACAGTTGTTATTGGCAACACCAAAAAAAATTGCAATAATTCCACATAGAGGTCCTGACGGTGACGCTATGGGTTCAACTTTAGGATTATATCATTTTTTATTAAAAAACAATCACGAGCCGACAGTTATTGCGCCAAATGAATTTCCCGATTTTCTAGCTTGGCTTCCAGGCTCTGAAACGGTAAAAATATTCGAAAAAGACAGAGAAAACAGTGTGAAAATTCTTGAAGCTGCCGATCTAATTTTCACTTTAGACTTTAACGCCTTACACAGAGTTGGCGGAGGTATGGAAGAGGTGTTAGGCGAAATGAAGGCGCCTTTCATCATGATCGACCACCACCAAAAACCAGATGATTACGCTGCCTATACCTACTCAGATACTTCAATAGGATCTACATGCGAAATGCTTTATAACTTCATTTCCTTTCTTGACAAAAAAGAAGATATCGACAAAACAATCGGAACTTGTATTTATACCGGTATCCTTACAGACTCGGGCTCCTTTAGGTTTCCAGGAACTACAGGAAATACACACCGAATTGTTGCAGAATTAATTGATTTAGGCGTTGAAAACACAAAAATACCTACTTTGTTGTTTGAGAATAGCTCCTACAGTCGCTTACAGCTGCTTGGAAGGGCGCTTCAAAATTTAAAAGTATTGTCAGGGCATCAGACAGCCTATACCACACTAACCCAAGATGAGTTAAATACCTTTGATTATATAAAAGGTGATACTGAAGGAATCGTAAACTATGGACTAAGCATAAAAGGAATTGTTTTTACGGCGATTTTTATCGAGAATAAAGACGAGAAAATTATCAAAATTTCATTTCGTTCACAAGGGGAATTTGATGTAAATGAATTTGCGAGAGATCATTTCCACGGAGGGGGACATCGCAATGCCGCAGGTGGAAAATCGGAAGTATCAATGGAGGAAACTGTGCGTAAATTTGAAGATTTAGTAACAAAATTAACCATATAAAAGACCATGAAATTTAGCCAATATATCGCAATTGCATCCCTTTTATTTCTATTAGTTACCAGTTGTAAACAACATCAGGAAGTAAGAAGACCGATTTCTCATACTTCTGGAAGTTTCATGAAAAAGTCAGTCGAAAGAAATAAAAAATTGGTAGCAAGCGAAGAAGACCAGATTGAAGCTATAATAAAAAAGAACCCTACAGTAGAGTATTTCACTTCGTCTAAAGGATATTGGTATTCCTATGAAACCATGAATGAACTGGATACTTTGACTCCTAAAAAAGGTGATGTGGCCTTCTTTGATTATGAAATAAAAGACATAGATGGCAATATAATTTACACCCAACTCGAATTACGACCCCAGACTTATTATGTAGACAAACAAGATATCATGATCGGGCTGAGGAATGGAATCAAACTGATGCACAAAAATGAAACGGTAAACTTTCTTTTTCCATCACATATGGGATATGGCTATCACGGCGATAACAAGAAAATAGGTGTAAACCAGCCTTTACTTTGCACGGTGACACTGAGAGATTTTAAACCGGAATCTGTATATAAAAAACAGGATCTATCAGGTCCAGCTGCTGTCACACTTCCTCTAGAAGCAGTACCAACGGATAGTACGCCAAAGCAAGTAATTCCAGTAAAAAAATCAATTCCAAACATAAACAAAAAAGACA
The DNA here is from genome assembly GCF_052113685.1 of Flavobacterium sp. W22_SRS_FP1. Taxonomy (NCBI): domain Bacteria; kingdom Pseudomonadati; phylum Bacteroidota; class Flavobacteriia; order Flavobacteriales; family Flavobacteriaceae; genus Flavobacterium; species Flavobacterium sp. W22_SRS_FP1. The sequence goes on along the minus strand of NZ_JBGQOE010000007.1, from coordinate 100,530 downwards.
CTCTTAAATAATTAAGTCAATTTATATCGATATGAAAAAAAATCTCCTATTCGTATTACTAGTAATTACTACATTTTACTCCTGCAACGAAGAAAACAGCAGCCTTCCTGATGGTCTGTATGCTAAAATAGAAACAAGTAAGGGAGACATTATTCTTGCCTTGGATTATAAAAAAGCACCTATAACGGTCGCAAATTTTATTACGTTGGCAGAAGGAAAAAACAATTTCGTAACCAATGACAACTTGAAAGGAAAACCCTTTTTTGATGGATTAAAATTTCACAGGGTAATTAAAGATTTTATGATTCAAACAGGAGATCCTTTAGGTACAGGCTCTGGAGATGCTGGCTATAAATTTAAAGATGAAATTAATGATTTACGCTTTGATAGCGCAGGAGTGTTAGGCATGGCAAATAATGGTCCGGCTACAAATAGCAGTCAGTTTTTTATTACCCACCTTGCCACACCATGGTTAGATGGAAAGCATACTATTTTTGGGCACGTGGTAGAAAACGGAATGAATGTGGTAAACCTAATCGAACAAAATGACTATGTCAATAAGATTACTATCATAAGAAAAGGAGAGACGGCAAAAAAGTTTAATTCCACAAAAACGTTTTATGATTACTTTTCAGTCGAATCAGAAAAGCAAAAAGAAAAGCTAGCTATTGACGCACAAAGTAAAAAAGAATATGATGCAAAATACAAAGACGTTCGCGATGACAAGGTTAAATATTTTAATGCCTTAAAAAGCAAAGCAACGAAGACGTCAACAGGCCTTAAATACGTTATCACTAAAAAGTCTGGTGGCAAAAAACCCACCAAAGGAACGACCCTAAGTATTGATTACGCAGGCTTTTTAGAAGATGGTCAAATATTTGATACTAGTCTTGAAAGCGAAGCTAAAATATTTGGTAAATTTGATCCTCGTAGGGCGGAACAAAATGGTTATCAACCGATCCCATTTCAAGCAGGACGTAAAGATGGCATGATTCCTGGATTTATTGAAGGACTAGAGAAATTATCAATTGGAGATAAAGCTATCTTGTTTATACCTTCCCATTTGGCATATGGTGCAGGTGGTGCGGGAGATGTTATTCCACCAAACACTAATATTATATTTGAAGTGGAATTATTGGAATCAAAACCTGAATAAAAAATTAGAATTTAAAAATCGTACAAAATGAAACTTAAACTTTTATTTTTAGTTTGCATCGGAATGCTAGGCGCACAGGCTCAGAGCACCAAAAAACCTGTTGCTGCAAAAAAACAAACGACAACAACAAAGACCGTTGTTAAAAAGCCCATTGCAGTTGAAGGGATTTTTGCAACCATATCTACAAACAAAGGAGATATAACCGTACAATTAGATTACCAAAAAACTCCCATAACAGTAGCTAATTTTATAGCGCTGGCGGAAGGAAAAAACACTTTTGTAACTGATGAGAAACTAAAAGGTAAACCATTCTATGATGGTTTGAAATTTCATCGTGTCATCAATGACTTTATGATTCAAACCGGAGACCCACAAGGAAGCGGTGCGGGCGGAACCGGATATGCGTTCAGAGATGAATTCACGGATTTAAAATTTGACAAAGGCGGTATTTTAGCAATGGCCAATTCTGGTCCAGCTACAAATTCAAGTCAGTTTTTTATCACGCACAAAGATACCCCTTGGCTAAACGGGAAACACACTATTTTTGGACATGTGACCGAAGGAATGCAAATAGTAAACAGTATCGTTCAGGGTGATGTAATAACAAAAGTAAGCATCTCAAGAAAAGGAGCTGCTGCTAAATATTTTGATGCTCCAAAAGTGTTTGCCAACTATTATGGTAATAAAGCTGATGATGCTAAAAAACAAGCTACCCTAGAGGAAGAAACAAAAAGAATTGAAACTGAAAAATATGCTGGTGTAGTAACTTCAAAAAAAGCTTTTTTTGAAACAACAAGAGCAAACGCAACAACCACAGCTTCTGGCTTAACTTATAAAATAATCCAAAAAGGGAGTGGCATTAAACCAGTTGACGGTTCCACTTTCTATTTTCATTATGCTGGTTATTTTGAAGACGGAAGCTTGTTTGACAGCAGTTATGAGGAAGTCAATAAAGCCTATGGAAAGTATGACGCAAACCGAGCGGCGCAAAACGGATACCAAGCATTTCCTTTTGAAGCAGGAAAAAAGGACGGTATGATTCCCGGATTTTTGGAAGGATTGAGTTTGATGTCCTATGGAGACAAAGCCTTATTGTTCATCCCCTCTAATTTGGCTTATGGAGAACGAGGAGCAGGTGGCCTAATACCACCAAATGCAACCCTGATTTTTGAATTGGAGATGCTTGAAAAGCCTACAACTCCAAAATAATAATCAACAATAATTCTAAATGATAAACCCGACAAATTTTAAAATCTGTCGGGTTTTTGTTTCTAATTTATTTTGAAAGAACAACTAGTTTAAAAGAAGAAAAATGTTTCTTCTTGACACCTTATTTCTTTCCGAATTTCCAATCAAATTCGTCTTTTTCGTTGATGATTGCACCAATTTCAAATTTAACAACCTCATCAAATTCTGTTTGAAAAATGATCCAATTATCTTCATTAAAATAATTTTCGAAGGTGTCAAACTTTTCTTGAGTAAATTTAGAAAGCCCTTTTTTAGTCAGTTCCTTCTTGACTTCAGCTATATTTCTATTGATTAACTCATTCCCAAACAATTCTAATTCAGGACTTGAAGCCACCATATAACCCAATTTGAAGTCTTCCTCTTTGTAAAATGTTAATCGAATTTTGAAGGCATTATACGCAAAAATTATATTGTCCTCCTCATCCTTATAGTTCCTATCAGGTTTGCCATAAATAGCGCTAACGTCTTTTTGTTTCATCCCGAAAATGAGCTTGTCAATTCCGATTTTTAGATTTATTTTCATATCCTTTTATTTGATTGCAAAGTTCGCAAAGTTTTTGACAAACTACACTACGTTAATGTCAAATAATAGCCAGCACCAATGGCATTCCATGTACTTAAATCAGAATCGCAGATTTTTATCTTTCCACAATATTTAGGATAAAGGATCTGTTTTTTCTTTAGAACAAAAATATTAACTTAAATTAGCATTACGACATCACCGCTGCCAAACCCAACTTCTTGCATAAGTAAAATTGAAACAATTTAGACTCCCTAGTTTTATTGCCCCTTTTTCCGCTTAAGGAGTTGCACAGCTTGAACGTTTGCAAAAATAATAAAGCAAAATTTATGGTTATGAAACTGCCCCTCAACGACAAAAAATTTCTCGTTTTACTTTTCTCTATTTCGATTGTAGTTGTCCTAGAAATTCTTTCCATAATAGGAGTTAACATACCTCTACCCTATGCACCTTTTATTTTTTCCATTTTCATTATTGGTATCGGTCACGGAGTTTTGAAGGATGGAATAAAAGCCATTTTTAAACTTAACTTTAGCAGCATCAATTTATTGATGACCATTGCCGTTGTTGCCGCTTTCTATTTGGGAGAATATCCTGAAGCGGCCGTAGTTATTGTTCTATATGTATTGGGTGAGCGACTGGAAGATATCGGTCTTGAAAACTCTAAATCGGCCTTAGACAAATTGGTAAGCATAGCCCCTAAAATGGCTTTTGTAAAAGAAGAAAACAAAAATGTGCCAATAAACAAAATCTCAATCGGGACAATTATCCAGGTCAAACCAGGCGAAATGATTCCCCTTGACGGCAAAATAATTTCAGGACAAACTACTGTTGACGAAGCTGCGATTACGGGTGAGCCCATCCCGAAAGATAAACATCCCGGAGACTTTTTATTTGCAGGTACGCTCAACAAAGATAGTTTCATTGAAATAAAGACCAGCAAACTTTCTGTAGACACCACATTTTCAAAAATTATCCGGCTCACCTTTGAAGCTGCCGCAGCTAAAAGCGACACCCAGAAATTCATTCAGCGGTTTTCAAAATTTTATACACCAACAATTATTTCCTTGGCAGTGCTGGTTTTTGCAATACCCGTTTTTATATTGCATTTAGATTTTGATATCTGGTTAAACCAAGCCATCACCCTATTAGTCATTGCCTGCCCGTGTGCTCTGGTTATCTCCACACCCGTTGCAATATATGCCGCCATCGGGAATGCTTCCGCAAAAGGTGCTCTGATAAAAGGTGGGAAATACATAGAATCTATGGCTAATCTTAAAGCCATCGCCTTAGACAAAACCCGAACCATCACTTATGGCAATCCAATCGTTTCTGATATTTTTCCATTAAACGGAACGAGTCGGGAAGAACTTTTAGCTTGTACTGCCGGGACCGAATTGTTTTCTGAACATCCATTGGCCCAAGCAATTGTCACTGCCAGCAGAAAAGAAGGTTTTGAACCGCACAAAGCGGAAGCCTTCAAAAGTATTATGGGAAAAGGAGCTATCGCAAAATGTTTAGTTTGTGAAGACGAAACCGTCTATGTGGGAAAACTTGAATTTATTAAAGAATATCATAAGGTCAACGACGAGACCGAAAAAATAGTAGAACAACTTGCCTTGGAAGGAAAAACAAGCGTAGTTGTCAGTTTTGGTGATACTGTCGCTGGTATCATTGGCTTGACGGACGAAATAAAACCCGACAGTGTATCCGCTATAAAAGAACTGCAGAAACTAAACGTCAAATTAATAATGCTAACTGGCGATAGCGAAAAAGCAGCACATTATGCGGGACGACAAGTGGGAATAGAAAACGTGTTTGGGGGTTTACTACCAGAAGATAAGTCAGAGAAAATAAAAGAACTATTAAAGGAATTCGACAGTGTAGTTATGGTGGGAGACGGAATAAACGATGCGCCGGCATTGGCATTAAGTACTGTGGGAATCGCAATGGGCGCTGCAGGAAGCGATACGGCAATAGAAACAGCCAACATTGCCTTAATGAACGACAAGCTTTCTCTTATTCCCTTTCTCATTCGCCTCAGTAAAAAAACATTGTCAAGAATAAAGTTCAATACTATTGGCGCTATTGGAGTTAAGCTCGTTTTCATCACGCTTGCTTTTATGGGCTACAGCAACTTAGTTTTCGCTATTGCTGCGGACGTGGGTGTTACTTTGATTGTCATTTTGCTAAGTCTAAATTTGATGACATTTGAAAATGCGAATTCATTGTAGGAACTAGAGTTGAAGTCTGAGCGCTTTTTTAATAATCTACAGGGGGTGTGACTAGAGACTCAGAACCAATAAAAATTGCTACTATAGCATTTAGTTTTTGCCATTGTGTGATTTTTCATGAAAAACAATATTCTTTTGAATTTAATTTACTAACTTTCATGTGACTAGATAGTTATATTAAGAAGGGAATTATAAATTAAGTTTTAAAAGTAAATTATCATGAAAATTTCTTTTGAAAAGAAAATATTTTTAGGATTTATTGTCAATGTTTTAGTAGTCATCGCTTCCGGATGGATTTTTATTGCCAGACTTAACAAGCAACGAGACCTGACAATGGACACGATATTAAACTGGATAGAAGTTTCGTTATTTGCTCTTTCAATCGTTCTATTGATCATCGTTTATTTCATCATTCGCTCCCAATTACATGCTAATAAAATTTCACGAGATTTACTTTACGAAAACAAACAATTACTACAGTCCATTACTGACAATACTTCAAGTCCCATCTTCATTAAAAAATTAAATGGGGAATATTTACTTATAAACAAACAATTTGGAGACTTATTTAAAATCTCAAATAATGAGATACTCGGAAAAACAGATCATGATTTTTTATCTGAAAAAGTAGCTGATACTTACCGAAATTCCGACATTGAAGTGGTCAAGAAACTTCGAGAACTAAAAACAGAAGAGACCATAGAACTAGAAGATGGCCCACACACTTATATTGCCGTTAAATTCCCTTTGTATGACTCTGATGGAAGGGTCTATGCTATTGGAGGGATCTCGACGGATATCACTGAAAGAAAAAGAATGGAGGATTCGTTAAAAGCCGCCGACAAGTTCTTCAATATGTCGTTAGACATTATGGTTATTGCCTCGAACGATAAATTTATAAAAATTAATAACTCACTTAGCAAGACATTGGGATATTCAGAAGAAGAGTTACTAAATCAGCCTTTTCAAAATTATGTTCATCCGGAAGACAAGGAAATTACACAGAAGGAAATTGATAAACTTAAAACAGGAGTTTCAACGATACAATTTGAAAACAGATGGATTTGCAAAGACAAATCTGTAAAATGGCTTTTATGGTCTGCTTCGCCCGATTTTAAAACAGGATTATTATATGCAGTCGCACATGATGTTACCGGAAAAAAAGATATTGAACAGTCCCTGCTTGTTGCTGACACTTTTTTTAATATTTCCTATGACATATTTGTGGTTGCTAAAGATGGCTACTTTGTCAAAATAAATGCAGCCTTCACGAGAACTCTCGGTTACGATCTGAATGACCTAGACAAAAGAGCTTTTCTATCATTGACTCATCCTGAAGACAAAAAGGCTTCTCTTGATGACATCCAGAAATCACAAAAGAAAAATTCTATTATAAGTTATAGGGCTCGTACACTTTGCAAGGACGGTTCTTATAAATGGCTGGATTGGACCAATACTTTTGACCCTCAAACAGGAACAATGTATGCGGCGGCACGAGATATTTCAAAATTAGTTGAAACTGAATCTTCATTAAAAACGGCAGACCAGTTTTTTAAAATGACATTCGACATACTTAGCGTTACAAAAGGAGACTATTTAATACAAATCAATCCTTCATTTACCAAAACACTAGGTTACAACCAAAAAGACATAATAATCATGAAATACATGGAGTTCGTCCATCCAGATGACAAAAAAACGGTGGCCGCAACCATAGCTACGCTTTCAAAAGAAAATCCCGCAGTTAATTTTAAAGATCGCATTCTTTGTAAAGACGGCACTTACAAGTGGCTGGACTGGAATGTCAATATTGATGTCAAGAATGATATTTTATATTGTGCAGCAAGAGATATTACTGAAAATGTTAGATTAGAAGAAGAAGAGAAAAAAATAATAAACGACCTCTACGAAAACGAGGAAAAGTTGCGGCTAATTGTCGAGAATATTGGCGAAGCTGTTATCGTTGCTAATTCTGACAGGGAAATAGTGCTAGCCAATTATAGGGCTAACGAAATTATAGGGATTTATGAAGACGATAAAATATCTACGACCTTAACAGATCATTTTGAACTCTATTTTCCAGATGAAAAAACAATATTTCCTTCCCAAAATTTACCTATGGAACGGGCTTTAAATGGCGAAGTAACAAATGATATTGATGTCATACTTTGGGATCCTGAGAAACACTTAAAAAAACGGGTGCTAATCAGCGGAAGACCCTTGCTAAATCAAGATAACCAAGTTGTTGCAGCAGTAGTAACAATTAAGGACATCAGCCTTTATAAAAAACTAGAAGAAGAATTAAAAGAAACAGAATCGAAGTATCGAAAATTGATTGGTTTTAAGATGGACGATGAAAAACAAGAAGATGCTTCTACAAAAACCGACAAAAGCCCTTTATAGAGTTTTTATTTAATTCGTTTTAACGTTATCAAACCATTCTGAGTTAAGAATACTTAAAATAATTGTATCCCTTCGTATATCACTATTACAATTAGGCATATGATTTCTCAAAACACCTTCTTCCTTACATCCTATACTTTTCATGGCAGCAATACTTCGAGCATTTTTGTTGTCAGCCCTGAATTCTATACGCTCCATTCCTAATTCTTCAAAAGCAAATTGTAACAACAAAAACTTGCAGTGCTTATTTAAACCTGTTCCTCGAAACTGTTTCCCATACCAGGTAAACCCTAATTGTAACGTTTTAAAATCATGATTAATTCCATAGAAACGAGTACTTCCTGCATATTTTCTAGTTTTTTTATCAAAGACAATAAAGGGGAATTCTGTTTTACTTTCTCTGGCTTTAATGGCCAATTGAATATAGTTAATTAAGTTTTCCTTTCCATCAGCTTGCAATAAAGAATACTCCCAAGTTTCGGGTTCATTTAGCGAAATCTCTAATAAATGGGCCACATCTGTTTCTTGCAATGGCCTAAGCAAAACATGCTCGTCTTCAAGGATTAGATTTTGGCAGAAATTGAAATTCATATTCGGTTATTTAAATCGATAAAGTATAAACCTGACTCTTATTAATTATAAAAGCATTAAGAAATCAAGTAAAAATACTTAATAAACTTAATGCTTACTTTTATTTTATTGCGTAAATAAAAACCTATTCGCTCATCTCGTCGTAACGTTCTGGAATTTGTGGATCATATAGTGGACACTTGAATTCTTCCATTATATTTACTAATTTGTCCATCGTTTTTCCCTCGGTACCGTAGCAATCAATTTTGATACTATGCGAAGTCGTTCTTATATGAAAAGCACCTACTCCGGTATTGTTTTTCCAACTGGAGTCGTCTACTTTTTCCCATTTTGAGAATACAGAGGAAACTCTATTCAAGATTACTTGAACAGGGAGTTCCTCTAAACCTTCAATTACTTCAGGTTCTTCTAAAATCGTTTCATAAACCTCATGATGATTTAAATAAATTCCTTCTAGATATTTCCAAAATACTAATTCGTACATGATTTTTATTTTTTAGCCCCGATAGCAGCGGCATCCTTTGTGTTCTTTCTTTAAGAACATAAAGATAGAGCGGAGAGTGAGATTAGCTTCTTCTACAAAAAGTTATATTAATATTCAAAAACGCCGTATTCACTACTGATAGTCAATTTCTTGCTATCGGCTGCTTCCACTCTACCTACAATTTGTGCATCGACTTCAAATGATTTTGAAATCGCAATAATATCATCTGCAACAGCTTCGGGAACATAAATTTCCATTCGGTGACCACAATTGAAAACTTGGTACATTTCTTTCCAATCTGTTTTAGATTGTTCTTGTATCAATTGAAAAAGTGGTGGTACGGGAAATAAGTTGTCTTTTATGATATGTAGATTTTCGACAAAATGCAGAATCTTAGTTTGCGCTCCTCCGCTGCAATGCACCATTCCGTGTATAGCATCAGAACTGTATTTGTCTAAAATTTTCTTTATAATAGGAGCATAGGTTCGCGTTGGCGAAAGCACTAATTGTCCAGCATCGATTGGGGAGTTTTCTACGGCATCAGTCAATTTTACCTGACCTGAATAAATCAAGTCTTCAGGAACGGCAGCATCATAACTCTCAGGGTATTTGGTTGCCAAATATTTTTCAAAAACGTCGTGACGTGCTGATGTCAGTCCGTTGCTTCCCATTCCTCCATTATAGCTTTTCTCATAAGTTGACTGGCCGAATGAAGCCAATCCTACGATTACATCTCCTGCGTTAATGTTGGCATTGTCAATCACTTTAGAACGTTTCATACGAGCCGTTACGGTAGAATCTACAATAATGGTGCGCACAATATCTCCTACATCAGCAGTTTCCCCGCCAGTTGAATGAATAGTTACACCAAAGGAATCTAGTTCTTTTATCAGTTCTTCAGTTCCGTTGATTATAGCTGACAAAACCTCGGCTGTAATCAAATTTTTATTTCTTCCTATTGTGGAGGAAAGCAAAATATTATCAGTAGCACCTACACACAATAAATCGTCGATGTTCATGATCAAAGCATCTTGTGCTATCCCTTTCCATACCGATATATCGCCTGTTTCTTTCCAATACATGTAAGCCAAAGAAGATTTAGTTCCTGCTCCGTCTGCATGCATGATTAGGCAATAGTCCTCGTCTTGGGTTAGGTAATCTGGGACAATTTTACAAAAAGCTTGAGGAAACAATCCTTTATCAATATTTTTTATGGCGTTATGCACGTCTTCTTTGCCTGCTGAAACTCCGCGTAGTGCATACCGTTTACTAGTATCTGAACTCATTTAATGTAGTTGTGTATGTTGTTTTTAGGCAACTTGGTTGTGGGGCAAAGATAAATATTTTTTTTCGGTTTTGCCTATTGTGATTTAGGAAGTGTTTTATGAAAAACCAGCCCTACAAAAAAAATTAGCACCAAAAAAATGCCTATCCAAAATGAATAGGCATCTATAAATTACAATCCTTCTTTTTTTATTCCCAATCTGGCATACTGGCATTAGGAAAAATAATTACGCGACTTGCATCTTCTCCGCTATTAGACGGTTTAAATACTACAATGTTTTTTACTGACAACCCATCATTAGATGTATTTGTTAAAATTAGTGCTGCCTCACTTGGAGAATAGCGCACATCCAAATCTAAACTTCCTGCCGGTTTTTCTAATCCAATTTCCAAAGTCAGACCTGTAAGAAAATCATGTTCGTACACACGTGTATCTAGCTGTCTATAACTAGGGTCCTCAAATCCTGATTTATCGTCAGTGAATATTATCTTCTGGCCCGTCACTGAAAAATTCAATCCTCCCAGCGCCCCTTTTATTCCCGAAACAACCCGATTTGTTATTACTCCTGAAGTATTTATTACATAAATTTCTGCTTTATAGCCACTAGCATCGTTCACTTTCAATGCTATTTTAGTATTATCAAAACTCCAATCACATTCTGAAATAAATTTACCATCTGGTGTTTTAAAAATTTCTGTCAAACCCGTTCCATTACTGTTTATCCTGTATAATTTATCAAAAAAAGGATATATGATCTGACTGCCGTCAGCACTCCAAGAGAAATTAATAAACTCTGAATTAAAGCCGGCAATAGGAACTGCATTTGTAACTTTAAATATTCCAGAGCCATCTGGATTCATCGTGTAAATATGATTCTGAGATCCACTTGCTCTAATAAAAGCAATTTTGTTAGCTTGGGTATTTTTTCGGGGCCTCCAACTATTCGTATTTGAATTAGTCAGTTGCAATTGCTCTCCAGCGTCATTCCCTGAGTAAATCACATTATTATCATTTGCCTTTTTCACAAATAAATAACGATCATTCGGAAACGAAGTTGTTGTAAAGGAATATACTACACTTAAGACAGCAGGACTCACTCCATCAGAGGCGGAAACCTGCCAATAATATTTGGTGCTATATTTAAGCTCCGACAAACTAAAGTTAGATTCCGCTATATTAGAATAAACAACAACGTCACTATTCGTATCATTTCTTAGCGTAATTTCATAAGTCAAAATATCATCCTCAGGATCAGATCCGGTCCAACTCAAATTTTGATCTAAATTTTGATTCAAAGCATTATCAGTTGGTGCAACTAAAACCGGGCTCAAAGGAGGTTTATTATTTGTTGTGGAAAGCTTGAGTTCAAAAACAATAGTAGTAGTTCCATTAACATTGACCGTTGCCGACTCAAATTTTGTAATATAATTTTCTTTTTGAGCTTCAACAGAATACTGACCTACTTTTACGCTAGGAATCGTAAACTTACCCTCCACATCTGTAAAAACAATACTAGAATTTGGGTTGGAAAATACTTTTACATTTTCCATAGGCTCAAAAGTAACAGCACTAACCACTTTACCTTCAATTACACCAAAGTCTTCTCCAGTAATTTTCTCCTCACTGCAAGAAGAAAGCATTATTAAAAGAAAGAAACTAAATTGGATACATATATTTTTCATTATAATTGAATTAAGATTTATTGCTGCTATATTTGTTAGAATAGATTGGTTTTAACCTCTATTTATTTAAACACATTGCTTTTTTTATTAGAAAAGTAATAGGTTAATCCGAAACCAAATCGATAATAATAATCATCTCGCACTCCTCGTTTGATATAATCAATATTATCGCTAAAATTAAGGTTGTGCTCTGCATATAATTTAATTCCAACTTTCTTAGAAACCATGTATTCCAGACCTGCACCATATTGAAATTTGAAATGTAAGTTTTCGAAATTCTTATTCATCCCATACCCAATTCCACCAAAAACAAAGGGGCTTAATTTATCTTTTGGTAATAAAATAAATTCTGCGTTAAGATCGTAAGTAATATAACCCGCATCCAAACGCTCTTTATTCGCAAGATTAATCACATTAGTAGAAGCACTCAAATTAAATCCTAGAGTAAAAAAGTATTTTAACGCTCCGCGACCCATAGGTCGCAATAATGGATTGGCATAATCCCCATCCATCAATGTAAGACCTCCTGTAAATTCCATAGCAAACCGAGACCTTCTGGCGATTAAAGTTCGATCATAGATTCCTTTTACATCGGCTTCTGCTTTTTCGGCTTCGAATTTGGCCAATAACGAAACTACTTCTTCTTTAGGAATATCTGCTTCCCAAATTTTATCTTTAATTCCTTCCAAAACAAGTGAAGAAACCGCTTTTTCAATAGCCTCTGTCACGGCCATTTGTACCGGTTCATTTGTAGTATAACCTGTTTCAACTTCTAATAGTCTCTTGAAATTTACATATCTAAACAAACTTTGATCCACCGCTTGTGATAATATAGTTTTGGAAATATAAACTGATTTTAGAATTTTTCCATTTGATGTAGATATCATTCTAAGATAAATAGTCACCCGATCTTGTCTGTATTTGACTGAACCTCCAGCGCCAAAATAGCGCGCACCAAAACCACCCGTTATAATATTGGAGTCATACGAAACAATACCGCCTTCGAGCAAGATTCCAGCATATAGCAAAGGCGTAAGTTGTGGTTCATTTGGATTGGCATTTTTGGTGTATTCCTGTCTGGTGGAACGAATCAAATTCCGTTCCTGGAGTAAGTTCCCTATATTTTCACGCTCAATTGGAACAAACCAATTGGAATCTTCCAATGCCTTAATTAAGATAGAAGTTGCGCCCTGGGTAACAGCCGTGCTAAAGGTACTTCCATTCTCGGCAGCCTTGTATTGACCTGTTTGATCTCTAAATTTATAAATCCCAACCACAATTGGAGTTTTAGGTTTTGGGAGTGCTCTCAAGAGTGAAGTTGCTGGAGTAGTTTCTCCAATAATGGCATTTTCTACCCCTGTGGGTTGATTGTAATAGGCTCCACATCCAAAAAATAAAAAAAGGAAGGGTATAATCAAATAAAATTGGATTCTCATGTTATTGTTTTGGGATGATTACTTGGGTTTGCTCACCGGTATTAGTATCCAGAATGTCAACTATTAAGCCTCCTTCTGAAGGATAAACTTCTACAGATAAACTACCAAAACTATAGCTACCCTCTGAAATTCCTCCGGTTCCAAATTGTTGCGTAAACAAGGAGCGGGATACTTGACTCAGTAATTGGGTGTTTAAGTTTTCAGTGAATCGTTCTAATTCTGTTTTTGCAGTACTGATATTACTAGCATTCTCCTTTAATTTATTTTGCGACTCCGCTGAGCTTAAAAGCCACTGATAATTGAAAGTATCACCACCAAATGCTGGATTACGAGGCTTATAAACCAAGTCCTGGGCGCTCAATGAAGTAGAAACAAAAAGGAGAATTGAAATAATTAAAAACTTCATAGCATTTATAGTAAAATTAATATTGAGTGAAATATTTACTTTGTTTTTCTAAATTTCTAAAATATACTGACGTCGCATTGACAGATTCTTTAGCCACAGCGGTTAGAAATGCTTCGTCTGGCCGCGTCAAAAATTCGTAGATGACTACGTTTTCAATACTAATACTAATTTTAGTGTTTCGACCAAAACTCAATTCCTCGATTATAGAAACAATCTTCGCTGAATCAATATTTTTTTGATTGTATTCGTAGTAATAGTAATCGTAAAAATCCTTTCCTACCTTGGTTTTAGTATCATCAGAAATAATACCTGTCAATACAAATCCGTCAACGGGGAGGCTCCTGTTTTCTTCCTTTTTTTTTCATTGCCAAGGACCACTCTATCCTTTCCAATTAATTTTTTATTTTCATCATAAAAAAGTAGTAAAACGATAATCTCATCGTCTTTAGAAATATTAATCTGAGTGCTGGATAAATTTTTAATTTCGCCGGGATCCAAAGTAAAAATTCCTTCCTGAGCATTAGTAGAGTTATTATTTGAATGCTGTTTTATAACTGATAGTTTATAGGTCAAACTCTGAATGATCTCCGATAAATTCTCAGCAGTTCCTGTTATTCTTATATTCCCTTCTATTTCTTCCATTTGAATCTTTGCTTTTACTACAGTATTACTCAACTGGGCATAAGAAAAACTGATTTGAAAAAAAAAAAGAATAAAAGTAAAGAGGTAATAAAAAAGTTTCATATTAATTTTATTGATTGACAATAATAACAGATGCCCCATTGCCAGATTGAATTACTTTCATGCTTTTAGAAAGTGAATTACTTCCAATAATCTCAATCTTTTGATTGTCGCCTTGCTGAATGTATTCGGTATTAACCTCCTCATTCATCCTTAACGAAAAATCTCTGATGCTGTTATTTCTACCATTTTGGTAAACTTCTTGGGTAATACTACTAGCTTGTTTGTCTAATATAAATTCATTGTTATCATCCGTTTGAGTCACCTTAAGATTGATATAGGGTGCTTTTAAATTAGTATTGACATAATTATTTTGGCCCACTTGGTCAATTATAACCAAACTGAAATTTGAACCAGAAACAGTTCCTTTCGTCTGCTCTTCTTTCAAACTTGAAATAAAATGCAAGGTGTTTTTCTTAGAATTAAAAACAGAAGAGCTATACTGATTAAAACCTGCATTTTCTTCTTCTTCCTGTGAAAAAACTACAGTAGAAAAAAACAGGCAAAAAAAGATGTTTAAACAAAATAGTTTCATGTTTTCGTGATTTAAAAAAATCAGGATAGTAAATTAAATCTCCTATCCTAATTTATTGATTAGATTAACTTCTTAATTTTGCTGACTAACCATAATGGTATTACCATCACCATTAGAATAAGCAACACTAACATGACCAGAACCATATTGCTGAATATTGGCTGTATTGTTTGAACCAATTTGCAAGGTGCTTTCGGTTAAATTCATCCCATCTTGATAAGATATTGCTAAATTTCCTTGACCATATTGATAGTGATACGATCCATTTCGATTCCCTTCTGAAATACCGTTGGCTCCAATTTGAGTTTGTCGAGAATAATTATCGGTACCTCCTTGGCTGGCATAAGCATATCCCCAATTTCCATCTTGTATTTGACGGGCTTCGTTATTACCATGATCCAAATAAGGAACGTTTAAGCCATCGACAGCATTTATTTGTTCTCTCGTAAAAGTAGAAGAGGAAGGTTTTTCATTCTCTGTTGTTCCTTGATCAACAGTTGCTTGGTTATCATCTCCTGTTTGCTCTTGCACCGCCAAATCGCCTCCAAAAACTCCTCCAGAATTAGGAATTTCAACTCCACTGTGATCTTCATCTTCATCCTCATCCTCGCTATGATCATTGTCTTTTTTAGGTCCTCCTTTTGGTTTTTTGTGATCATCTCCTCCTTTTCCTCTTCTACTCACATCACCCACACTAGAAGATCCCATTTCATCCTGCCAGATAGTAGCACTATTATTATTCCCAGTTTGAGTTTGATAAGCCTCGTTATTCCAGTTGTTTTGTGAAATATAAGCGGTATTATCCATTCCGTTTTGAGATACTTCGGCAAGATTACCAAAAGAAAAGCGACTGTTTGAAGGATTAATTCCCTGATCTACAGTTGCTGAATTTCCATTATTTATTTGAGTAATTTGAGCTACCTGAGTACCTCCCATTTGATCCACATATGCACCGTTAGAATTTCCGGTCTGGCTCACATTACTGTCATTGTTCTGAGCAAACGCCACCACACTTATCGAAAGCAGGGCTAAAATGCTGAAAATTATTTTTTTCATGATAAGTGATTTATATCTTTAGTAAGTTTTACATACTGAAAAGTGTTCTTGGACTACACTTTGGCTTAAAAAAAATTGGGATAGCTGAACAATACAACCATCCCAACTTTTTAGAAATAAACTACTAATTAGTTGTATTGACCCACAGTTATATTGTTACCCATTCCATTTGAATAAGAAACATTTCTATGACCATTACCAGACTGTATTACAGTATCAGTGTTATTTGTACCAATTTGAAGAGTAGCTGTTCCTAAATCAGAACCTGTTTGAGTAGAAGTTGCAACATTATCGTCACCATATTGGTAATGAGATGATTCATTTATCATTGTATCATCCATTGCTACCCCAATAGAATTTTGAGTTTGTGTAGAAACATTGTCTTCACCACCTTGGCTAGCATAAGCATAGTTATAATCCCCATCTTGTGTTTGGTAAGCTTCATTAGATCTATGAGAAGCAAATGGAACAGTTACTAGATCCGCAGCTGCTTCTTGAGCATCAGTAAAAGGAGGATTTTCTGGAAGTCTATTTCCTGTTGTTCCTTGATCAGCAAGTGCAATGTTGTTATCACCCGTTTGAGTTTGAACCGCTTCATCATGTCCTGAACTTTGAGCGTCATTTTGCCAGATTTTAGCAAGATTGTCATTCCCTGTTTGAGTTTGAGTTGCATCATTTGCATGACTACCTTGTCTAATCAAAGCTTCATTATCCATACCATCTTGTCCTACTGTAGCATCATTCCAGTTTCCTACCTGATAAACATCAGACGCATTACCATCTTGAATTTGTGTAACATCGGCGTCATTACTGTTACCAGTTTGTTGAACATTACCTCTGTTGTTGTCACCTGTTTGACTAACTTTACTGTCGTTGTTTTGAGCCATAGCTACTGAACCTACTAATAGCATCGCGGAGACGCTTAAAAAAACTTTCTTCATAATAAATATATTTAATTGGTTATATTACATTTTATTATGAAGGTTTTAAAAAATATGATTTGGGGAAAACACAATTTTTAAGGGCAAAAAATAAATAAAGTCTTACACTTATTCCGTTTCTTTCTGTTACAAATAAAGCACAACTTTAAAGAACGACCTAAATTATTTTAGTATTTAAATGAACTTTTCGACAAGGTGCTCGTTATTCTGTTTAAACGCACGACCAGAAAATATTAGTAAGAATATACTTATTTTTAAATCAAAAACAGCCCTTAAGCCCTATCTAATAAGGCATTTAGTTAATTTTATTATAAGAAATTTTGTATTTTAAAAACACTAATAAACAGGATTTTAATTACAATAAAACTATTTTTACTCGCCAAAAAGCCATACACAGCTATGCTTTACAGAAATATACTACGGTTGTATTTTGTTTTTAAAAGCGCTACTTTTTAAAAACAATCCTCAAAAAATAAAATGGAGTGTCAAATGCTAATTTTACCATTTTAGCACTTAAATTTTGATCTTTTAGAATAAAATTGTCTCTGAAAAACAACTAAAAAGATTCCGTTTACTCTTTTATGAAACTCTTTTAAGCAATTTATTTTTTTATTTCGTTGTCCAAATTAAATCCAACCAACTTCCATTTCGTAATTAAATTTCTTTAGCAGGTCTAAAATGATTCTCTTATACAAGTATAAAAAATAGCTATAAGTCACTTTAAACGGCCTTAAGTTAGCACCAATAAAAAATGCCTATCTGAAACAAATAGGCATTTTTTATTAAAAATAGATTAGTTATTATTTAGTAAATAACAATTCTCTGTATTTAGTCAATGTCCAAAGTTCATTATCAACCAAAAGCTCTAGTTTATCACAATGCTCACGAATGATTTCAAAATAAGGTTTTACGTTATTACAATACGCTTCAGCCATTGCTTGACCGTCAGTCAAAACATTAGCTTTCTTTCTCTCATTTGTCATCTCAAGCACTTTAGAATTGATTCCTTCGATATGTCTTGAAATATCTTTTATTAAAATGATTTGCTCTTTTGCGATAGTTTCAAAATCAGAACCAAAGATATCTTTCAATCCTTTTACGTTTTCGATCAAAGTATTTTGGTAACGAATAGCAGTAGGAATAACGTGGTTTGTTGAAATATCACCTAAAACTCTACCTTCAATTTGAATTTTCTTAGTGTACTCTTCTAATTCAATTTCGTAACGCGCTTCCACCTCAATGTGGTTCATGATTCCCAACTCAGAAAACAAATCTAAAGCCTCTTTAGAAGCTCTTGCTTTTAATGCTTCAGGAGTTGTTTTGAAATTACTTAAACCTCTTTTTTCGGCTTCTTTTTCCCATGCTTCACTGTAACCATCTCCTTCAAAAAGAATTTTCTTAGAGTGCTTGATATATTCTCTTAACACATTAAAGATGGCGTCATCTTTCTTCATTTCTTTAGTTTCAATCAGAGCATCAACTTCAACTTTGAAATCTCTTAATTGCTTAGCAACTATAGCATTCAAAGTAGTCATTGAGTTAGAACAGTTTGAATTAGAACCTACAGCTCTAAACTCAAATTTATTACCTGTAAAAGCAAAAGGTGATGTTCTGTTTCTATCCGTATTGTCCAAAAGAACGTCTGGAATTTTACCTACTACGTTTAATTTTAGATCTGTTTTTTCTTCTGGAGACAATTTCCCTGGGGTAACGCCTTCTAATTCAGCCAAAACTTTTGTCAATTGCTCGCCAATAAACACGGAGATAATTGCTGGTGGTGCTTCATTTGCCCCTAATCTATGGTCATTTCCTGCAGTTGCAATAGCACCTCTTAACAACGATTCATGATCATGTACCGCTTTTATGGTATTGATAAAGAAAGTTAAGAATTGCAAGTTACTCATTGGCGTCTTACTTGGACTCAATAAATTAACCCCTGTATCTGTTGCTAATGACCAGTTATTATGCTTTCCTGAACCGTTTACTCCTTTGAAAGGTTTTTCATGGAACAATACTTTTAAGTCATGACGTTCAGCCACTTTTTCCATCACATCCATCAACAGACAGTTGTGATCTACTGCTAAGTTTGTCTCTTCAAAAATAGGTGCAAATTCAAATTGATTAGGTGCTACTTCATTATGACGTGTTTTTACTGGTATTCCCAGTAACATACATTCTTGTTCCAAATCTCTCATATAAACTAAAGCACGAGTAGGAATAGAACCAAAATAATGGTCGTCTAATTGTTGTCCTTTTGCCGAAGTATGACCTAACAAAGTTCTTCCAGTCATCATAAGATCTGGACGAGAATTAGCCAATGCTCTATCAATCAAGAAATATTCTTGCTCCCAACCTAGGGTTGCAGTTACTTTCTTTACGTTTTTGTCAAAATATTTACACACTTCCGTAGCAGCATCATCCATTACTTGTAAAGCTCTCAATAAAGGTGTCTTATAATCTAAGGCTTCTCCAGTATAAGAGATAAAAACCGTAGGAATACACAAAGTGGTTCCTAGTATAAATGCTGGAGAAGTAGGATCCCATGCAGTGTATCCTCTAGCTTCAAATGTATTTCTGATTCCTCCATTTGGAAAACTAGATGCATCTGGTTCTTGTTGAATCAATTGTGCACCACCAAATTTTTCAACAGGGTCGCTACCATCATAAGATGTTTCAAAGAAAGCATCATGTTTTTCAGCAGTCGATCCAGTTAGAGGTTGAAACCAGTGCGTATAATGGGTTACTCCTTTAGACAGAGCCCATTCTTTCATACCCATTGCGATATAATCCGCTAATTTTCTATCTATTTTAGTTCCATGCTGAACCGCCCCTTGTACTCCTTTAAAAGCATCTGAAGTCAAATATTGCTTCATTGCTTTATCATTAAACACATTTGATCCGAAAAGAACTGACTTTTTACCAGCTTCTTCAAATTTAACTGGCTTTCTGGTTGATGCTTCTCTCAAAGCTTGGAAACGAATTGTTGACATGATTTTTTTTACAAATATAATGAATAGTAAATAAAAAACCCAGATTTATGGATGAATAAAGCTTAAAAATAAGCCTGTAATTTGATAATTTAAAAATTCAACCCTATAAAAGATAGGGTTTTCATAAAAATAACGTTAATCAAGACAAAAGCCCCCCCGTATTTTTACCGCATTTAAAAACATTTTTATATTTGCATAAAATTACAGCAACAAAAAATTAAATTACATCATTATGACAAAAATAAAATTAGAGTACATCTGGTTAGATGGATACGAACCAACACAAAACCTTAGGAGTAAAACCAAAGTAGAAGAACATGAAAACTTTCAAGGAACATTAGAAGAATTGGGAAATTGGTCGTTTGACGGCTCATCTACAAGACAAGCCGAAGGAGGTTCTTCTGATTGTTTACTAGTGCCCGTTGCTATTTACCCAGACCCTACTCGTCTTAATGGTTTTCTAGTTATGACTGAAGTTATGAATGCGGACGGAACACCTCACCCTTCAAATGGTAGATCAACTATTGATGACGATGGTGATTTTTGGTTTGGATTTGAACAAGAGTATTTCATAATGGATACTAAAACATTATTACCATTAGGATTTCCAATTGGAGGTTATCCAGCTCCACAAGGAATGTATTACTGCTCAGTTGGAGGAAAGAATACCCATGGTAGAGATTTAGTCGAAGAGCATGCAGATCTATGTATTGCTGCAGGTTTAAATTTCGAAGGTATCAATCAAGAAGTGGCATGTGGACAATGGGAATTTCAATTGTTTGCAAAAGGCGCAAAAATAGCAGGAGACGAAATTTGGATTGCTAGATACTTACTTGATCGTTTAACTGAAAAATATGGCTACTATATTGAATATCATCCAAAACCGCTTGGAGATACAGATTGGAATGGTTCTGGGATGCATGCGAACTTCTCTAATGAAGTATTGCGAACTTGTGGTTCACAAGAGACTTACGAAAAAATATGTGAAGCATTCAGACCAGTAACTGCAGAACACATTGCTGTTTACGGAGCTTATAACGACCAACGTTTGACTGGTAAACATGAAACAGCTTCCATAAATGATTTCTCTTTCGGAATTTCTGATAGAGGTGCTTCAATAAGAATCCCATTGATTACCGTTCAAAAAGGATGGAAAGGTTGGTTAGAAGATAGACGACCAGCTTCAAACGGAGACCCTTACAAAATTGCAGCGAGAATTATTACTACAGTTAAATCTGCCTTGTAGAAAATCTTTCAGAATGAATTAAAAAGTGCCATTGACAACGATGGCACTTTTTTTATACATTAAGTTTACTTTCAACTTACTGCTAAAATTTAGTGCATTTATAAATCAAAAAGTATCTTTGTACAACTTTTAATAAACTGATTTATGGTTGTCTGGATTTCATTCTTTATTGTCATTTTAATATTTCTTACTCTGGATCTGGGTGTTTTCAATAAAACACCTCACATCATTAGCACAAAAGAAGCCTCGAAGTGGACCTCTATTTGGGTAACACTCTCTTTTTTGTTTTCTGGCGTGATTTATTGGATTTATGACAATAACTATATCGCGAATCCGGACGACTTGAAACCGCTTGCGGCATCGATCAAATTCATTACTGGATATTTAATAGAATTATCCCTAAGTGTAGATAATATATTTGTTATCGCTATTATTTTTTCGGCGTTCAAAATACCGCAAAAATACCAACATCGGGTTTTGTTTTGGGGCATACTTGGGGCGATCATATTCAGGGGCTTGATGATCTTTTTTGGCGTTATGCTGATCAACAAGTTTTTCTGGACTACGTATGTTTTTGGTTTCTTCCTGATTTTCACGGCAATGAAAATGTTGTTTACCAATGAAGATGAAAAATTCGAACCTAAGAAATCGTTTGTTTTTAAAAGTCTTAAAAAGATAATGCCAATCTCAAATCATATCGACCAGGAACATTTCTTCGTAAAAAGGCGTCACATTACTGCAGCAACCCCACTTTTTGTTGCATTAGTAGTAATTGAGGTCATGGATGTCGTTTTTGCTATTGACAGCGTACCAGCCATTTTAGCCATAACTAGCGATCCGTTTCTAGTTTTTAGTTCTAATATTTTTGCCATATTAGGCTTGCGCTCCATGTATTTTTTCTTGGCAAATATGTTACAAAAATTCAGCTATTTAGAATTTAGCCTAATCGCTATATTAAGTTTCGTAGGACTCAAAATGTTGCTTCATGAAATTGTAGAAATTCCAGAATGGGCATCGCTAGCTTTTATTGCACTATCACTTTTAGTAGGAATAGTAGTTTCACTACGAATGAGTAAACTGGAAGATACTACGAAAGATAGTTAACAAAGAACTCTCATTACATTTACAGCATAAAAAAAGGAACCGATAAAAGGTTCCTTTTTTTTATTTCATTTTTACTTTCTTAAAAGTTAACCTTCTGAACCTGGCTTTCTTTTATGTTCAAAGCTGTAACTACATCAGCATAATTATTTTTATTTATGGAAGCAGAAAAGCTCCCTGGAACTATTACAATGCGAAGAACCTGATTTAATCTAAATTGATCTGCAACCGTTCCTAAATTATTGCCAACCATATAAATATTAACATCACTAATTGTAAAATCGAACTCGTATCCAAAGTCCCTTGTTCCATCATCAAAGTAATGGGTTTCAGGCAATAATTTCCATACATCTTTTCCTTGAAAAACATTAACTAATCTATAGACCAATACCACATCCGAGGAGTAAATAGTTGGATTTAAACCTACTAATTTGCTAAAATTGTTAGCTGAATTAAATGAAGTCGTAACCTCGAACACTTCCGCTATCAATCCATCCTGCCCGTCAAAGCCATCAAATCCTGGAGGACCTTGTGGTCCTTCACAACTTGAAATTACAATCATCCCAATAATTGCTAAAAATGTACTAATCCTTCTCATATCTATTTTTTTTTAAAGTTTGTTATTAATTTTAATACCCATCGATTGCAGCAAAATTAATTTTATAAATGGTTGTTCTGCAGTTAATCTCGTAATTATAAAGTTACAAAAAAAGAAACCCTTTCGGCTCTCTTTTTTTAATATTTCATATTAAAAATTAATCTTCTGAACCTGGCTGTCTTTAATATTCAAAGCAGTAATCACATCAGAATAACTGTTTTTATTTATTGTTTTAGCATAACTAGCCGGCACTATTACAATTCGCAAAACCTGGTTGTATCTATATTCAGCAGTCACGGATTGCAGATCACTACCTATCATATATACGTCTACATCTTTATTACTATAATCGAATTTATAACCAAAATCCAGTGCTCCATTACTAAAGTAATAGGTTTCAGGCAATAATTCCCATACATCCCCTTGAAAATTCGAACCCGCTAATCGATAGACTAAAACTACGTCTGATGAATAAATTGGCTGATTAAAGCTTATCAACCTGCCGTAATTATTACTAGCATTAAACGAAGTTGTTACTTCAAAAACTTCATTTCTTGTAATAGGGGCAGTTTCGAAATAACCTGATGTAGTGCAGCTTTGCAAAACAAACAGTACAGCTATGGCTAAAGTTGTATTTATTTTTTTCATGATTTTAATATTGTTTGTTTCTTTGTTTTCAGATATTCATTAACTGTGCCAAAGTTTCTTTTGGGAAAATAATGTAGCTTTGAAAGATGGAAAATAAAATGAAATTATATATGTTCATGTTAGGCTGTACACCTGCTGGCCGCCTTACCGAGCAACATGATATTTTTTTTGGAATTGGTTCTTCCTTGAAAGAAATGATCCCGAAAATGAAAGCTTTTTGGCCTGAAGCCAAAGGACGAATCCACATCGATGCCTGGCGCGAAGTTACCGTGGTTGATAATTTTTTAATAGAAATTACAGCCAAAGAAGCGTTTGAAAATGACAGTTTAGACCATTTATTTTTCATCAACTTGGGCGGTTACAAGGAAAATGAGTTTGAAGAGTACCATTATAAAATCCTGACTGTTGCCCAAAGTATGGGATTGGCATCCAAAAAAGCCAAAAAGAGCAGCTTCTTCAAGCATTGCGGTTTCAAGGGAACCGGCGCCTCCCATATCGACGACAAATACGGAATCGATGTGGATAACCTCTATAAGGTAACCGACATATTAAATAGCCAGTTGAAAGAGCTTTACACCTTAAAAATCAGCAAATCGGAGGAGAATCTGCTAGAAGACGTGTTGCATATTGGGTATTTAAAAATATCCGGAATTAAGTAAATTATTCCATTAAAGGACAGCTTCTATCAAAGCATCTTGAAAAAAATTATGTTTATTTTAATACACATTTATGAATTGTCCCCTACTATAATTTGTAATTTTATGAAAGTAACATAAATCAAAATTACAAAATTATGCAAAAGAGAATAGCTATTTTAGCAACAAATGGATTTGAAGAAGTTGAATTAAGCTCACCTAAAGAATATTTAGAAAAACAAGGTTGGAAAGCCGAAATCGTAAGTCCAGAAAGCGAAAGCATAAGATCCTGGGCTTCTACTGAATGGGGGAAAGATTATAAAGTTGATCAAGAATTAAAGAATGTTAAAGCTGCTGATTATGATGCTCTAGTTTTACCTGGGGGCGTTATCAATCCAGATATATTACGAACAGATGAAAATGCTTTGGCTTTTATAAAAGATTTTTTTAAAGCGGGGAAGCCTGTAGCAGCAATTTGCCACGGTCCACAAATTTTAATTAGCGCTGGACTAGTTAAAGGTCGCACAATGACTTCTTATCCTTCCATAAAAATTGATTTAATAAATGCCGGAGCCGATTGGCATGACCAAGAAGTTGTTGTAGACAAAGGATTAGTTACAAGTAGAAATCCTAATGACTTACCAGCTTTCAATAAAAAATTAGTAGAAGAAATTAAAGAAGGGAAACACCAGCAAGTAGTTTAATTTTTACATATAAATAAAAAAAATGCGGAAAATATTTTCCGCATTTTTTTTATGTAAATTAATGAATTATTTTATCTGGAAGACATTATTTTTCTAGTACTGCTTCCTTGATTAGTGGTCAGTTTGATAACATATACCTGTTCTTGGCCTCTGTTTACATCAAGGTTAAGTCTCACTTCCTTGCCCAAGTAACTATTTGTATCTGCTTTTGAAAGAACTCTGTTTCCCTGTGAATTG
The DNA here is from genome assembly GCF_052113685.1 of Flavobacterium sp. W22_SRS_FP1. Classification (NCBI taxonomy): domain Bacteria; kingdom Pseudomonadati; phylum Bacteroidota; class Flavobacteriia; order Flavobacteriales; family Flavobacteriaceae; genus Flavobacterium; species Flavobacterium sp. W22_SRS_FP1. Next base: position 75,653 of record NZ_JBGQOE010000007.1, on the reverse strand, counting down.
AAAACTTCAATTTTCACATCAGACTGATAATCAAAATCATATTTAACAGTCAGTTGATCTTTAAAAGGAACTGGACTAGCGGTAAAACCGGCAAGTTCAATATCTACTGTTTTACTAGTTGTAGATACAGATGTAGAACCTGGTTCGTCAGTTAGACATCTCGCAACGTCATAACCCATAAATATTTTACAACCATCAAAGGCATTATTAATTTTATCAACTACTGAAGCAATATTAGAAAGTGAAACACCATTTGTGTCTCCTCCACCTAAAGCTTTATTTGCTAATTTAAATAATCCTTGAACCGTTTTATCTCCATCAATAGCATTAATAACACTAGCATCTATAGAATAATAGTGATAGTCATTAGTTACGCTTGTTAAGATTCCATCAGTATAATTACAGATACGTGTTTTTGCAGTCTCAGATCCACATCCACCTTCTGGGTCTGCTGTCACCAAAATTCCACTTTGTAATACAAAATCACTAAGCGAAGCATTGATACCTATGTTAAGACCTAAAGTGATAGTTTGAGCTAATAAAGTATTGTTGATTCTACCATTTTTAGACAAATAAGGAAGAGAACTTATGGAGTTTTCATTAGATAACACATAACTACTTCCGCCACCTGGTAAAACGTTTATAATAGCCATTCTATCTGCAGATGTATTATTAATTACCACAGTATTTCCTAGCGAACCAATTGTCATTAAACCTCCGTTATAAGAACTTAAAGCTCTTTCGATAAGTTCTAAGGTCGTGTATGGACCAAAGTTACCTCCCAAGTAAGGAGCACATGATTTACCTCCAAGATTACCGTAATAGCCTTGAGTATAGGTACAAATAGCCTTCGAACAAATTTCAGCAGTTACAGTCAAACAATTACTATTTGCAGAACAAATTACATCATTAACTGTGCTTTTGGTCACGCGAAGATAATAAGTAGTAACTGATGCCACACCTGGATCATAAGTAGCTGATGTAGCCCCTACAATATCAGTAAAAGCGCTACCACATCCTGTGGTGTTACTTTGCCATTGGTACGTAATGGCACCGCTTCCTGTTCCAGCTGTTGTGCTTATAAATGCTGCAGGATCGTCACCTATACATACTTTTTGGTCTCCAGTTATGGAACCAGAACTAACGTTATTAGGTGTTATTACCAAAACATTACTGTAATCAGAACAGGGCACTGTGTTTAGTGTGCTTGTAGCTGTTCTGCGGAACCATGTAGTTACAGCAACCGCTGGAGAATCATATGTAGCAGAAGTTGCACCGCCTATATTACTGAATCCTGCGACAGCACTTGTAGTACTGCTTTGCCATTGATACGTAATTACTCCATTATTTGAACCAGGAATTACGCTTGTAAAAGCTACAGGATCAAATGGAGCACAAAGCGTTTGACTGCCTGCAATCTCTCCAGGATGTATCTCCTCTGGTGTTATTGTCAAACAATTACTATTTGCCGTACATGGAACACCATTGAGCGTTGATGTAACTACTCTACGGAAATAGGTAGCTCCAGTAACTGTAGGCGCATCATAAGTAGCAGAAGTTGCATCGCCTATATTACTAAATCCTGTATCACAACTTGTTGTACTGATTTGCCATTGGTATGTAATTACACCATCGCCAGAACCAGCTGTTGTGCTTGTAAAGGCTGCTGGATCAGCTGGAGTACATAATGTTTGGTTTCCTGCAATTGCTCCTGGAGCTACTGCATTTGGTGTGACAACCAAAACGTTACTGTAATCAGAACAAGGCACTGTGTTTAATGTGCTGATAGCTGTTCTGCGGAACCATGTGGTTACAGCAACAGCTGGTGCATCATATGTAGCAGAAGTTGCGCCGCCTATATTACTGAATCCTGCAACAGCACTAGTAGTACTGCTTTGCCATTGGTACGTAATTACTCCGCCTCCTGAACCAAGCGTAGTACTTGTAAAGGCTGATGGATTAAATGGTGAACAAAGTGTTTGATCTCCAGATATTGTTCCGGGAACTATTGCATTTGGTGTTACCACCAAAACGTTACTGTAGTCAGAACAAGGTACTGTATTTAGTGTACTTGTAGCTGTTCTACGGAACCATGTGGTCACAGCAACAGCTGGAGAATCATATGTAGCAGAAGTTGCGCCGACAATATTACTGAATCCTGCTACAGCACTAGTAGTACTGCTTTGCCATTGATACGTAATTACTCCATTATTTGAACCAGGAATTACGCTTGTAAAAGCTACAGGATCAAATGGAGCACAAAGCGTTTGACTGCCTGCAATCTCTCCAGGATGAATCTCCTCTGGTGTTATTGTCAAACAATTACTATTTGCCGTACATGGAACACCATTGAGCGTTGATGTAACTACTCTACGGAAATAGGTAGCTCCAGTAACTGTAGGCGCATCATAAGTAGCCGAAGTTGCATCGCCTATATTACTAAATCCTGTATCACAACTTGTTGTACTGATTTGCCATTGGTATGTAATTACACCATCGCCAGAACCAGCTGTTGTGCTTGTAAAGGCTGCTGGGTCAGCTGGAGTACATAATGTTTGGTTTCCTGCAATTGCTCCTGGAGCTACTGCATTTGGTGTGACAACCAAAACGTTACTGTAATCAGAACAAGGCACTGTGTTTAATGTGCTGATAGCTGTTCTGCGGAACCATGTGGTTACAGCAACAGCTGGAGCATCATAAGCAGCAGAAGTTGCGCCACCTATATTACTGAATCCTGCTACAGCACTTGTAGTACTACTTTCCCATTGGTAAGTAATAACTCCACCTCCTGAACCAAGCGTAGTACTTGTAAAGGCTGATGGATCAAATGGCGAACAAAGTGTTTGATCTCCAGATATCGAACCAGGGGTAATTGTATTCAACGTTCCCGTAACTTCGGCTCTCGGACCCTCGCAACCTTTAGCATTCGTGCAACTTACCCAATAACTAGTAGTTAAAGAAATAGTTGGGGAATATGTAAGTCCTTCATTTACTTTTACATCGCCTGTTTCAGTAGTGTACCATTTCAAAGTGCCACCTGGACAACCACTTGCTGATAGATTAACAACGCCACTAGGACCACATACTGTGGCTGAAGTGGTAGCTGGAGCATCAGGTATAAAATTCAAATTCAATTGAATAGGAGCGCCAGGAAAATCTTTTAACTCAGATTGATCTGAACTTCCTGAAGACCGTGTTCTAATGAACAAAGTACTCAATACAAAGCATGGCTTTTGATAATATTTGAAAACTTGGGTAATATTAACAGCTCCCTCAGCCCATTGATTAGGTTCATAAATACCACTAGAACCACTTCCATATACGTCAAAAGGAACATTAGTTTGTACGTCATTATTGGTACAAAAAATATTACCTAGAATACCATCAGCACTGTTTGACACAATTACATACTGATACATCCCTGCCCCAGGGGTTATTTCTGACCAACTTCTAATCACAACATTAGCTTCGCCACCTCCTTGAGTGAATTCGATGGTGACCAAAATATCACCTGGTGTACGACCACCAGTAGCATCGAGTTCTCCAGGAGTAAAACCACTACTAAATCCGCCACTGCCGCCGATAATTGGCCTAATATTAGTGAGAGGATCTACGGAGCCATACTGAACATCACCTGTCAATTTTAATGGAGCTTGCAGAAACTCGAAATCAATATAACTACTCCCATTAATTACCTGCCTATCAGCTGCAAAAAGACACCATAAATCATCAGGACTACCATAAGGCCCGGTACCATCACCACTGCGTATAGTAGAATCCCCATAACTAAAATGAGCAGCCGCATTTTGGATTTCATTTTTATTAGGAGAAGAACCCGAACCCCAAGTATAGGTTTTAGGGTTGTCATTTATTTTATTAGACTTAGTGAAGATGGTTGGATCACTAGTATAGGGATCTTTTAAGAAATAGGTCACTGGCACCGGCTGGATAACAGCAGGGGCAGGTGGGCCGGGCTGAGTGAGTGGCTTGTAAAGCAGATTTCCATCCGTTGTAAACAAACCATGATTTTCAAGATGACTAGCATCAGTATTGTAAAGGTAATCAAACCAGTCTCCCACATTTAAATAGATATTACTTATCGGTTCATGAGCCCAAGCATTACCATCAACCCCAAAACCTAGTTTAGGAGTTTCTACGGGTGCGATTCCTTGAATATTTTGTGCATCTACCGTGTAGCCCACCGTCATAATTGCCATAAAAATAAATGGCAAAATCGTTCTAACCTCAAATTTTAATAAATTTAATTTAGAAACAGTTTTTTTTGAAAATAGGCACCACCTTATATTGTGAGCCAAGACTTCCAAAAGCTTAGTAATAGTACTTTCCTCCATAATAATAATATTTTTACACCATAAGTTATATTAAGTAGGTAATTTAAGATTCGGGTATGCAAACCAATAATAAATCCATCTTCACAAAACCGCTGTGAAGTACTCCATCATCGAAAAGAATCCGCATCGTAGCTAATGATACTTAAATCCTTCCACTGACCAAAAAAACCTGTAGAATAACATCGCTCTCCAATGGTTTTTGACTTTAATAAAGTTAGCTATTAATCAAAAAAATAAGAAAAAATCACAGCTCAAATAGATGAGATTCCGTTTTTATCGTTAAGAAACTGACCTAGCTAAGAAAGCCTTTACACAAACAAATAATTAGCAACCATTGTCTTGTTAACTTATTGATTTATAATTTATTAATGTTTGTATTACATCATTTTGATCATCAAACATATTTAGTTGGCAAAATAACGGTTATGCCTTTTTTGAGATAAAAGTCTTTGCTTTGTCTTTGGTCAAAAGGATCTGCAAAATAAGTTTCTACTTCTCTAGTTGAGTTTCGTTCAGGTTATAAAACTCCATAAAAAATTGAGCTGTCGATGTTAAGATCATCGAATCTAGAATAAACCGCAAAAAAAAGACCCTTCATCACTGAAGGATCTTTTAAACTATAAATTAATCTCGCTACGCAGGAAGAAACGTGACTAACTTCCTCTTTGCAAGACAAAAAGCGGCTATGGTACTACATATTTCTTCTGTACTGACCACCCACTTCAAAAAGAGCCGAAGTGATCTGTCCCAGGGTACATACCTTGGTGGCTGTCATCAAGTGATCAAACAAGTTTTCGTTTTTAATGGCTGCGTCCTGAATGGCCTCCAGTTGCTGTTGTACTTCTGTAGCATTAGCCTTCTGAAGGTTTTCTAAAGTTTTAATCTGGAATTTTTTCTCTTCCTCCGTTGCACGAATCACCTCAGCAGGGATTACGGTTGGTGAACCTTTTGAGCTCAAGAAGGTATTTACTCCAATAATTGGTAATTCACCTGAATGTTTCAAGGTCTCGTAATACAAACTTTCTTCCTGAATTTTAGAACGTTGGTACATGGTTTCCATAGCACCAAGTACTCCTCCTCTTTCGGTTATTCTGTCAAATTCTAATAAAACAGCCTCTTCTACTAAATCTGTTAATTCTTCGATTATGAAAGAACCTTGAATTGGATTTTCATTTTTAGACAAGCCCATCTCTTTATTGATAATCAGCTGAATAGCCATCGCGCGACGCACCGATTCCTCAGTTGGTGTTGTAATTGCCTCATCATATGCATTGGTATGCAAAGAGTTACAGTTGTCATTTATGGCATACAAAGCTTGTAAGGTAGTACGAATGTCATTAAAATCAATCTCTTGAGCGTGCAAAGAACGTCCTGAAGTTTGAATATGGTATTTCAACATTTGCGCTCTTTCGTTAGCTCCGTATTTAGTTTTCATCGCTTTAGCCCAAATTTTACGCGCCACACGACCGATTACTGCATATTCTGGATCTACCCCATTCGAGAAGAAGAAGGATAAATTAGGTCCAAAATCATTGATGTCCATTCCGCGGCTTAAATAATACTCCACATAAGTGAAACCATTAGAAAGTGTAAATGCCAATTGCGTAATTGGATTGGCTCCCGCTTCAGCGATATGATATCCTGAAATTGAGACCGAATAAAAGTTTCTTACTTTATTAGTGATAAAATATTCCTGTACATCTCCCATTAATCGCAAAGCGAATTCAGTAGAGAAAATGCAGGTGTTTTGCGCCTGATCTTCTTTTAAAATATCGGCCTGCACGGTTCCACGAACTTGGGAAAGCGTTCTTACTTTTATTGCATTGTAAACATCCAAAGGCAACACCTTATCTCCTGTTACTCCGAGAAGTATCAATCCTAATCCATTATTACCTATCGGTAAATCTCCATTATAAGCTGGACGATCGACTCCTTTGTGTTTATATATTGCTTTGATTTTAGTCTCAACTTCTTTCTCTAAATTATTTTCCTTAATATAATGCTCACATTGCTGATCGATCGCCGCATTCATAAAAAATCCAAGTAACATCGGTGCTGGACCATTAATAGTCATACTCACCGAAGTCAGAGCATGAACCAAGTCGAAACCAGAATACAGTTTTTTAGCATCATCCAAACAACAAATTGACACACCAGCATTCCCAATTTTTCCATAGATATCTGGACGAAGATCTGGATCATTGCCATACAAAGTCACACTATCAAAAGCGGTAGACAAACGTTTAGCGGGTACATCTGCACTTACGTAATGAAAACGCTTGTTTGTTCTTTCTGGCCCTCCTTCTCCGGCAAACATTCGGGAAGGATCTTCTCCTACCCTTTTGAAAGGATACAAACCGGATGTATATGGAAATTCTCCAGGCACATTTTCCTGCAGACACCAGCGCAAAATATCACCCCAAGCTTCATACTTAGGTAGCGCAATTTTTGGTATCTGAGAATGAGATAATGATTCTGAATGCGTATTTATTTCAATTACCCTATCTCTTACCTTGAAGGAATAAATTGGGTTTTTGTATTTGTTTACTTTTTCGTCCCAAGTCAGAATTACTTCCCAATTATAAGGATCCAAATCCATTTTTACTTTATCGAATTGATTTAGCAATAGGTTTAGAAAAATATTGTTTTCGTCCTGTTCTTTAATAGCGCTTGGATACACGGAGCTATCATCAATCCCAGCCTTATTGATAGTGGGAACATTACCTGATACAGATTCAATTGTTTTGAAAATACCATATAGTTTCTGAGCCACTTTTTGTTGGCTCACGACGGTCTCATCGTACTTTCTGTTGCTTTCTGCAATTTCAGATAAATAACGTGTCCTATGTGGTGGAATAACGAAAATTTTCTCGCTCATTTCACGCGTCACTTCAAAAGTAGATTTTAAATCAGAATCTGTTTTTTCGACGATTTTATCCATGATCGCTTTGTAAAGCGTATTCATCCCTGGATCATTAAACTGTGAGGCAATGGTTCCAAAAATAGGCATTTCATCCGTATTCGCGTCCCATAAATTATGGTTGCGTTGGTATTGTTTTTTTACATCCCGAATAGCATCTAAAGCCCCTCGTTTGTCAAATTTATTCAGCGCTACTAAATCGGCAAAATCAAGCATGTCGATTTTCTCCAATTGAGTTGCCGCACCAAATTCAGGTGTCATTACATATAATGAAACATCAGAATGATCCATGATTTCAGTATCTGACTGACCTATCCCTGAAGTTTCAAGGATAATAATATCGTATTTTGCTGCCTTGATAACCTGGATGGCATCAGCGACATATTTTGACAAAGCCAAATTAGATTGACGGGTTGCCAATGAGCGCATATACACTCTAGGGTTGTTAATGGCATTCATACGAATTCTGTCTCCTAAAAGAGCTCCTCCAGTTTTACGTTTGGATGGATCTACAGAGATTAAACCAATGGTCTTCTCTGGAAAATCAACTAGAAAACGACGAACTAATTCATCCACTAACGAAGATTTACCCGAGCCTCCAGTTCCTGTAATTCCAAGAACCGGCGTTTTGCAGTTCTCGTTCATTTTATGGATGGCGTCCATGGCAGGTTTTGCAATTTCAGGATAATTCTCAGCTGCAGAAATAATTCTTGCAATGGCTGTTGGGTTTTTAGATTCCAATTGACTGACTTCATCCCCCAATTTATTTCCCGTAGGAAAATCAGAACGTTCCACCAAGTCATTTATCATCCCTTGCAACCCCATCGAACGACCGTCATCTGGTGCATATATTCGTGTGATTCCGTAATCTTGTAATTCAGCGATTTCCGTAGGCAAAATCACCCCACCTCCACCACCAAAAATCTTGATGTGACCTGCTCCTTTTTCGTTAAGCAGATCATACATGTATTTGAAATACTCATTATGACCTCCTTGATAAGAAGTCAGAGCAATTGCATTAGCATCCTCCTGAATAGCTGTGTTAACGACTTCATCAACGCTTCTGTCGTGGCCCAGATGGATTACCTCAACACCTGTCGATTGGATAATTCTTCTCATGATGTTTATGGCTGCATCATGACCGTCAAAAAGAGCAGCTGCAGTAACAATTCTTACTTTATTCTTAGGGATATAAGGTGTTTGTGGTTTCATTTTGAGGATATGATAATTTTACTGCTGCAATTTACAAATTTTTTTAATGATTGCCCGCCGTTCCTCGCAGATGTTGATAAAAAAGCAAAAGTAATCTTAGTTAGCCCCGATGGGAGTGGCATCCCATCCCGTTTTTTAACGGGATTGATAAAGCGGACAGCGGGACTAGTCTGGATAAATGTAATAAAATATATGCTCCTGAAAATAAATGGCGCTATTTTTGGACTAAATGATTTTATTAAATCGAGACGTTCGGTAAAAGGCAAAACAATTATATATAACGATCACTATGAAAAAAATTTTAATTTTAACAGCAGTATTTTCTTTTTTTGGTTGCGCTGGTATGCAGCAGCTTGTGAATCAATTGCCACAAACCAACGGCTTAGGAAAGGTCGACATTTCGGGAGGCCTAAAAGAAGCGCTGAATAACGGAATTTCTAAACAGGTAACTAAATTGACCGCGACAGACGGCTTTTATAAGAATGAAGCCGTAAAAATTTTACTGCCTGAAGAGTTGAGAAAAGTAGACTCCCGACTGAGAAAAATTGGCCTTAGCTCATTGGCCGATGAAGGCCTTATGGTATTGAACCGCGCTGCCGAAGATGCCGTAAAAGAAGCAACTCCCATATTTGTCGATGCAGTAAGAAACATGAGCTTTGCCGACGCAAGTGGTATCCTGATGGGAAATGAGAGTTCAGCCACCACTTATTTGCAAAACAGCACTTCGACTGCCTTGTACGGAAAGTTTAATCCCGTGATTAAAAATTCATTCGATAAAGTAGGGGCCGACAAAGTCTGGACAAATATTATCACCAAATACAATAGTATTCCCTTTGTCAGTAAAGTAAACCCAGATTTAACTGATTATGTGACTAATCAGGCAATGAATGGCGTTTTTAAAATGATAGCGGTCGAAGAAAAAAATATTAGAACAGACCTCAGCTCCAGAACTTCTGGTTTGCTTAAGAGCGTTTTTGCCTTGCAGGACAAGAAATTGTAATTCCGGTAGCACTTCTTGTTTTATAATGGCGTATTTAAAAATCACCTCATTAGTAATTTGACTTTAAAATTGCTAATGAGGTGATTTTTTTATTTGTCTACTCCATGTGCCCAATTAATCCCTTGAGGGATTACACAAAAAAATACGCTTGCACGAAATATAAAACATGCTTTTTTTCTTTGTTTTTGAAAAATAGTTTTAGTTTTGAATTCTATTATAAACCTTAAATTACAAATAGCAAATTTAATACGATGCGCTTCCGCAATTCGAAAAAACCAGTACTATGCAGAAAATCACTCTCCTTATTCATTGCAAGGACCATAAAGGCATAATCGCTGCCGTGACTAATTTTATAGTAAAAGTAGAAGGAAACATTACCTACTTAGACCAGCATGTCGATGTAGAACAAAATGTGTTTTTTATGCGACTAGAAAGCGAACTGACGAATCCTTTAATTAGTTTAGAATCTATCAAATCTGATTTTCAGCAAAGCATCGCGCACGATTTCAACATGTCATGGGATTTATACAACAAAGAAGTAAAACCAAAAATGGCTTTGTTTGTTTCGAAATACAATCATTGCTTATATGACATCTTGGGACGATATAGGGCCGGTGAATTGAATGTGGAAATCCCTTTAATCATCAGCAATCATTCAGACTTAAAACCTATCGCCGACCAGTTTAACATTCCGTTTTACCATGTACCGTTCACCAAAGACAACAAAACCGAAGGAGAACAGCAACAAATCGAATTGTTGAAGAAACACGAAATCAACTTTATCGTATTGGCGCGTTATATGCAAATAATAACACCGCAACTTATTTCTCTCTATCAAAATAAAATTATCAATATTCACCACTCCTTTTTACCCGCATTTCCTGGAGCAAAACCCTATCATTCTGCCTTCAAAAGAGGAGTGAAAATTATAGGTGCTACAAGTCATTACGTTACAGCAGAATTAGACGAAGGACCAATTATCGAGCAAGATATTGCCCGAGTTTCCCATATAAATTCTGTAGAAGATTTTATTATGAAAGGAAGGGATCTAGAACGACTTGTTTTGGCAAGAGCCATAAAACTGCATGCGGACAGAAAACTGATGGTTTACTCAAATAAAACAGTTGTGTTTTATTAATAGAAAAACAGACTCTAATTGGGTAGTAATAAAACAATTTAATTCTAATTAAAAACGGACAATAATTGGACTATACTTTATAAAAAGTAGGGCATTAAACCAAATTATTTTACTTTAAACAGCTGAATTACAATGCCTAAAACACCGTGCCGAAGCATTAAAATTAAAAATCTTAACTTTTGTACAACAAACAAATAACAAACCCTTAACAGATACAAGCGAAGAAAAAGATGATCTTTGCAGAGTAATAAACTGGTTATTTATTATTTGGTTTTGGTTAGTTAAAGAACTGCCGGCATTTTAGGATGCCGGCATTTTTTATTGTGCTGTCATTATAAAAGAAAGAACTGCAGCATTAAAGACATTTGGCTGTTCCACATTTACAACATGTCCACAGTTTTGAATTACAACTAGTTTAGAAGATTTATAGTGATTCGCAACCACATTTCTAACTGATGGCAAGAACATATAATCTTCTTCTCCCATAACGTATAGTGTAGGTATGTTCAATTCTACCTGACGAAACCATTTAAGAACAGGGTTAATCTCAGCAGTGAGCTTAAACCATTTAATGAATTCTTTTTGATATAATTTTTTAGCCTCGTTTATAAAAAGCAAACGCGATTGTCTGTGACTTTTTTTAGGCATGATAACAAAGGCAAAGAGCTTGTATAAAATCAAATAAGGCAATACGTATTTGAACAGGTTGCCCAAACGCATCAATATCTGAGAGCGAAAATTCATTTTTAGGATAGCACCCCCAAGAATCATGCTTTGCACTCGATCTGGATACATCTCAGCCAATTGACGGATTAGGATTGTTCCCATCGAAATACCTACAAAATGAGATTTTTCAATTTTAAGAAAATCCAAAACTTCGTGAATATCGGTGGCTAAAGCCGAAAAAGTATATTTTTGTTTAAAGGCTGTTTTTAAGGTGGTTTTAGATTCACCATGCCCCCGTAAATCTAACAACAGTATATTATACTGTTTTTGAAAATCCCTGATTTGTTTAAACCAGATAGATGAACTACCTCCAGCGCCATGGACAAAAGTCACCCATTGGTCGGCATTCGAATTTTCGTATATAGTATAATTAATCACTTTTATTTGCAAAAATAGCACTTAAATTTTAAATTACAATCTTAACAAATTATAATATCCATTTTATAATTGCAAATCGTAAATTTGTAGAAAGTTTATAAATTATGATTGGTTTACTGAATGAGAAAAATGAAATTGAAAAACTCATACAAGAATATAAAAAATTAGCAGAAACAGCCTTCAAAGTTGACACTGACTCCGCAATAAAAACCCCAGAAGAAGAATTAATTCTCGAAGAGTGCCAATCATAGTTTTTTATGCAGCATTTTAAAATAATCAAATGCCTTTAGTAATCGGCTTCCATACCACGAAAACATTTCTCCATCTACTATTACAGTTTGTGCTTTATCCGTAAAATTACTGATTTCGTAGCCATCTTCTTTCTTAAAAGGAAATGGTTCTGAGGAAAGAAGAATCAAATCAGGATTTCCTTCTTGCTGTATTTTTTCGATTTGCACCGCGGGATACCGACCTTCGTTATCATAAATATTTTTAAAATGGTTGAGCTTCAATAATTCATTGATGAAGTTATCTGAACCTGCGACCATATAAGGATTTTTCCAAATAAAATAGGCAACCGTTTTCACAGGAACTTCTTTGATGAAATTTTTAAAATCGCTCAAGGCAAAAGCTAATTTATTGTTCCATTTTTGGGCTTCAGTTCTGCAGTTTAAAAGCTGACCAAAGTCAGATATCATTTGGAAGTTATCTTCAATCGTAATGATATTGGTCACCCAAACTGGGCATATTTCGCTTAGTTTCTCAACGATTTCCTTAGTATTTTCTTCTTTGTTGCAAATGATAAGGTCCGGTTCGAGCAAGCGGATCTTTTCGTAATGGACTTTTTTAGTTCCTCCGACCAGTTTTTTGGTCGATTTAAAATGATAAGGATGCACACAGAATTTGGTTATCCCTATTATTTTTGCTTCTTGACCTAAATCAAATAGCAATTCTGTTTGAGAAGGAACCAGCGAAATGATTCGTTTAGGTGAAGTTTCAAAAGTATGAGCAGTTCCGAGTTGGTCTATTAAGGTTTTTTGTTTCAAAATTAAAAGGTTTGAATTATTTATTGAAAAAGTTTAAAGTTTGACTGCAAATAACGCTGCGTTTTTGTTTAAAGTTTAACCACTAAGTTCGCAAAGTTATTTACAAAGGACACTAAATATTTGTTTCAAATTCAAAACGGTTAAAGTTTAAACGCAAAGACACAAACCATTTTTAATTATAATTCGCGTTTAAAATTTTAACGTACAATCGAAAACTTTAAACCTGAAACTTCAAACTAACAATTGTTAACATTTCTTGCTGCATTTTCAACGCTTCTTCCCTTGCCTTTTCGGCAAAATCAGTTCCTTTAGACGCATAAATGATTCCTCTTGAAGAATTGATCAGTAACCCTATGTTGTCATTCATACCGTACTTGCAAACTTCCGCAAGACTTCCTCCTTGCGCTCCAACTCCCGGAACTAATAAGAAACTATCCGTAACGATTTTACGGATTTCAGTGAAATATTCGGCTTTCGTAGCGCCAACCACATACATCAAATTTTCGCTGTTTTTCCAAGTCTTAGAAGTTTCTAGCACTTGTTTGTACAATTCTTTTCCATCGACTAGTAAAGTTTGGAAATCAAAAGCACCTTCATTTGACGTTAAAGCCAACATAATAGTATGTTTGTTTTCGAAGGCTAAGAAAGGTTCAACCGAATCTTTCCCCATATAAGGAGCCACGGTCACACTATCAAAGTTTAAGTCTTCAAAAAAAGCCTTGGCATACATCGAGGAAGTATTCCCAATATCACCACGCTTAGCATCTGCAATAGTAAAGATATCAGGATAATTATCGTTGATATAATTGATCGTTTTTTGCAAAGCCATCCATCCTCTGATTCCGTATGCTTCAAAAAAAGCTATATTCGGTTTATAGGCAACGCACAAATCGTGTGTGGCATCAATGATTGCTTTGTTGAATTCGAAAATTGGGTCTTCGAGTTCCAATAAATGTCCTGGTATTTTATCCAAATCAACATCCAGGCCTACGACCAAAAATGATTTCTTGATTTTGATTTGCTCAATTAGTTTTTGTGTAGTCATTGTTGTGTGTTTAACCGCAAAGTTCGCAAAGTTATTCGCAAAGATCACCAATTTTTATTTTTTTGTAGCCAATATCTAATGCCGTAAATCTTAATTGCTAAAAAAAATACCATGCTAAATAATTTAGTATGGTATCTTTTTCTTTATTGTATTTTCTTTACTCTCGCATCTATTTTCTTTGCTCTATATTCTATTCTCTTTATTCTTCTAACTTAATAAACCTCACTCGCTTCTTTCAGTTTCTCCATGTTGTTCACTAATGCTAGTTCATCAACAATTTTCTGAATATCACCATTCATGATATTTCCTAGATCGTAAAGCGTCAAACCAACTCTGTGATCTGTCACACGACCTTGAGCATAATTGTAAGTACGTATTTTATTAGAACGGTCACCAGAACTTACTTGAGATGTACGTTTAGTAGCATCTTCAGCTTGTTTTTTGGCTAATTCTTGTTCGTATAAACGAGAACGCAATACACCAAAAGCTTTGTCTTTATTCTTATGTTGTGATTTTTGATCCTGACATTGCGCTACTAAACCTGTTGGAATATGCGTTAAACGTACGGCTGATTTGGTAGTATTTACTGATTGCCCACCTGGTCCAGAAGAACAGAAAAAATCGACACGAACATCGTTCATATCAATTTGAACATCAAATTCCTCCGCTTCCGGAAGCACCATAACAGTCGCTGCCGAGGTGTGAACACGTCCTTGCGTTTCCGTTTGAGGAACACGCTGCACACGGTGAACACCTGCTTCAAACTTTAGGGTTCCATAAACATCTTCACCACTAACTTCAAAAATCACCTCTTTAAAACCACCAGAAGTTCCTTCATTCATATCAACAACAGAAGTTCTCCAACCTCTATTTTCACAATATTTGGTATACATACGAAACAAATCCCCTGCAAAAATACTTGCTTCATCCCCACCGGTACCGGCACGAATCTCCACCATCACATTTTTAGCATCTTCAGGATCTTTCGGGATCAACATGAATTTGATCTCTTCCTCAAGTTCCGGCAATCTTTCCTTTGCTTCTTCCAGTTGCATTTTGGCCATTTCGGTCATATCTGCATCACTGTTGTCGGCTATTATTTCGTTTGCTTCTTCAATATTAGCCATGATCATCACGTACTCATCGCGTTTTTCTGCTAATGCTTTCAAAGTTTTATACTCTTGATTCAATTGCACATAACGCTTCTGATCAGAGATCACATCCGGCTGGATAATCAAATCCGATATCTCATCGAAACGTTGTTTTACTATTTGAAGTCTATCTAACATAATCTTAATCCTTTATTTGGAGTGCAAAATTACGAAATTTTTGTTTAAAGTTTCCTATTTGCTGTTTCAAGTTTTTTAGAGCTAAACGGAGGTCCTTTTTTAGCAGAACTACGCAATTTTTTTATAAGCTATAACCTACCTACACACTTTATCTCTTCTTTTTCCTAAAGCAGCAAGAAACAAGAATAGGGCGATATCGAGGCTAAAATATTTTAACTAAAATAATACTATTTAGGGTTTTCTACAACTGATTAAAGCGGAAATAGCCACAAGTAATAGTTTAGTCAAGCTAATGCCCAGAAACAAGAAAAAAAAGTGACACCCTACAAAATTACGCACTTTCCTTTGAGCGGCATTACATAAGACATTTGGACTATGGAAATCGTTAGCAAATAATGTGAAAAATAATGCACACATATAAATGATCTATATCTGATTTCTCTTTCTCTGCTAATTATCTAGTTACCCTCAATAAAAAATTAGCATAAGACAACACAATCAGGAATAGTAACTATTTTGAGAATAATGAAAATATGTAGCCATTAACAAAAACTCAAAATTTCATAATATTTGTGCCAGCTAAAAAATCATCTGTATCAACTGCAATCTTAACAAAAACTTTGTTTAATTAATTGTTAAAAATCTTAGACAGTCGTTTTTTATACTGTACCTTTGGTTTTAACAAATCATTTAAACATAAATTATTGACTATGACATTAGCAAAAAAAATTAGCGCATTTGTATTATTAGGAATGATAACTATCTCTTGCGGACAAAAAAAAGAAGGAGAATCTACAGAAATGACTGACTCTACTGCAGTAGCGATGGATTCTGCAGCTGTAGTTGAAACACCAAACATTGTAGGAGTAGCGGCAGCAAATGCAGATTTCTCAACATTGGTTACTGCAGTAACAGCAGCGGAATTAGTTGAAACATTAAGTAGTGAGGGGCCTTTTACAGTTTTCGCACCTAATAACGCAGCATTTGCTAAACTTCCGGAAGGAACTGTAGAGACTTTGTTGAAACCTGAAAATTTAGACAAACTGAAAGCAGTATTGACGTATCATGTTGTAGCAGGTAAATTTGATGCAGCTACGGTTATTGATGCAATAAATAAAAACAACGGAAAATATACTGTAACAACTGTACAGGGTGGTACTATAGTTCTAAGCTTGACAGACGGAAAAGTGATTTTGACCGATGCAAATGGAGGAACTTCAACAGTAATTCTTGCTGACGTAGCGGCTTCTAACGGAGTTATTCATGCAATTGATACAGTGGTTATGCCAAAATAAGGTATTAATTCATCTTAATTTAAAAAAACCGTTGCAACGAACAGTGCAACGGTTTTTTTATGATTTTTTTTGATCAAGGTACAACAACTCCTTAAGGGCTGCTATTTTTCAAGCCACTTCCCTAACAGCAAGATAGTAATTACAAAATAATTGTCAACTAATTTTCCTTTATAAGACCTCCTACAGTTTTAGTATTTTTTTATATAACACAAAGTAAAGTCGAAGGATTTCATTATAGCTCTGTAAACTATTAATTATTGGCTATTTTGATTTCAATATACCTGGAAAGTCCATTTATCAGGTTTTCATGGAAGAAGTATTTTCCCAGATTTTCCTTTTTCGACCACGAATTTATTTCTGGCTCCACTTCATCTTCAAACCGCAATTCATGATGAAAAACTAATATTTGAGTTTAAAACTAAAAGGTTTAAAACAGAGTGAAATTTCCAAAAAACAGAGCTGACGGAAACCACGACAAACCACCCTCCTATTTTGTTAATTGACATAAAATAGGTTGCATGGATGACTAAAACACCCGAATTTGATTGCATCTAAGCAAACTCTTTGTCCGATTATAGCTTAAAACCGCCTTACTTTTACCTTTTTTATTATTATAAAACCCTAACCGTTATTATTTTAAGTCTTTATCTCTTCAATTGTAAGATAAAGTCCAATTTATTGATATGTTTCCCTAACTTGCCATAAATACGAATAATACAATTAATTCATCACTTCTTTGTAATTACAACGATGTATTTGAAAATTTAATTGCATTATTTATAATAAAAACAGGAAATATGATCACATTTATTACAGCAATAGTTTTATTGCTTTTAGGGTATCTTTTTTACGGGAAATTTGTTGACAAAACTTTCAATTCTGACCCGAACAAACCAACACCAGCAAATACGCTTACAGACGGTGTTGATTTCGTCCCAATGAATAGCAATAAAAATGCTTTCATTCAAATTCTGAATATTGCAGGTGTTGGCCCAATATTTGGTCCAATTCTGGGGGCATTGTATGGCCCGTCTGCTTTTATCTGGATCGTTTTAGGGTCTATATTTGCAGGTGGAGTTCATGATTACCTAACTGGCATGATATCTTTGAGATATGGCGGTGCTCATTTACCAGCTCTGGCTTCCAAATTTCTAGGAAAATCTTTTAGTCATGTTGTTAACTTTTTTACCGTTTTATTATTGCTTTTAGTGGGAACTGTTTTTGTTTCTGCCCCTGCTAAAATGATTAACGAGCTGATTGGAAATGACACCAGTGTCCTTACTATAGTTATCTTTTGTATATTCATCTATTATATCATCGCCACTGTTTTACCAATTGACAAAATCATTGGAAAAATTTACCCTGTGTTAGGTTTTTTACTTTTGGTAAGTGCAGTAGGAATTTGTTTCGGTATGTTTATGTATGGAAACCCAATACCTGAATTAACTTTAGAGAACTTACACCCAAAAGGGCTTCCTTATTATCCAGTTATATTTTTAACTATTTCTTGTGGAGCCCTATCAGGGTTTCACGCCACTCAATCGCCAATTATTTCTCGTACCATCAATAGCGAAAAAGATGGTAGAAAAATATTCTACGGAATGATGATTCTAGAAGCAGTTATAGCTATGATATGGGCAGCTGCAGCTATGAGTTTGATGAATGGCGAGGATCTTACTGTCCTTTTGGCAAATGGAGGTCCTGCTGCCGTAGTTAATAAAATAGCTCTTGTATTCTTAGGAACTGTTGGTGGTACTATTGCTGTTTTAGGTGTAATTGTATTGCCTATTACTTCTGGAGACACCTCTTTTAGAGCTGCAAGAATGATCATCGCTGATTATTTAAAAATAGACCAAAAACAATTAAAAAATCGTTTTATGGTTGCAATTCCTTTATTTGTTATTTCATATATTCTAACAAATATGGATTTCGGATTATTATGGAGATATTTTTCTTGGGCTAATCAAATCACTGCTGCTATAGCTTTGTGGATTGGAGCGGTTTATTTATACCAAAAGAAAACACATTATATAATTGCTTTGGCACCGGCTTTCTTTATTACGTCTGTGGTTTGTTCTTATCTTTTTTACGATCCTACAATTGGATTTGGTTTAGAGGTGATGACTGCAAATTTGATCGGACTCGCAATGACTATTGCCTTGACAGTATTCTTTTTTATAGTGATGAAAAATCGAAAAGAAATCATTGAATAGTATTTAATTTAGAAAATGGTTCGCAAACAAACTGAAATACAAAAAGCTACAACCTTTAAAAGTTGTAGCTTTTATATTAAATGGAAGTAGCCATGTCTAAAAACACCTGTTCGTAAGAAACGAGAGGCTTAGCTTGTGGCATCGCCTTAGCTCGATCGTTGCGATAGTCAGAAACATTATTTAGTTTTATAACCGCTGACTGCGAGCTACAAGTAAATAAAGAGTACGACGAACTTTGTCTTAATTCCTTTTTCAGCGGCATACCACTAATTATCGGCCATAGCCAAATAACTTAGGTTCGTTCATAACTCCTGAAGATTTCTTTTTAATACCAACTTCTAAATTCCTAATTTGCGGTTTCAAAATCAGTAGGATAAAATGAAAGTCTGTATTGCAGAGAAACCAAGTGTAGCCCGAGAAATCGCATCCGTTTTGGGAGCTAATACCAAACGCGATGGGTATTACGAAGGCAACGGTTATGCAGTTACCTATACTTTTGGGCATTTATGTACCTTAAAAGAACCTAACGATTACAAATCGTATTGGAAAAGCTGGGATTTGAATAACCTGCCCATGCTTCCTGAAAAATTTGAAACCAAAGTCGTGGAGAATGCGGGTATCCAAAAACAGTTTAAAATCATAAAAAGTTTATTTGATCAGGCCGAATTGGTCATCAACTGCGGGGATGCGGGACAAGAAGGAGAGCTCATCCAGCGCTGGGTCATGAATGAAGCCAATTATAAAGGTGAGGTAAAACGGTTATGGATTTCATCCTTGACCACCGAAGCCATAAAGGAAGGTTTTGATAACTTAAAACCGTCCGCCAACTACGATAATTTATACTACGCAGGTTTTTCCAGAGCCATTGGCGACTGGTTGCTCGGTATGAATGCAACTCGCTTGTACACAGTAAAACATGGCGGATACAAACAAGTCTTGTCTATTGGTCGCGTGCAAACCCCAACCCTAGCCATGGTGGTGGATCGATTTAAAGAAATTGAAAATTTTAAACCGCAGCCCTATTGGGAGTTGCAAACCTTATATCGAGAGACGCTTTTCAGCTACGAGGAAGGACGCTTTTTGAAAAAGCAAGACGGTGAACTTTTGGCTAATAAAGTCAAGGAAAGTGATTTTGAAATTATTTCTATAGAAAGAAAAAATGGCAATGAGTTTGCTCCCAAGCTATTTGATTTAACGGGCTTACAGGTGTATTGCAATACCAAGTTTGGGTTTTCGGCGGATGAAACGCTTAAAATTGTACAAACCCTGTACGAACAAAAAGTAGTGACCTACCCTAGGGTCGACACGACTTTTTTACCAAACGATGTCTACCCAAAAGTACATGGCATTCTGGAAAAATTAACCAATTATGCTCCTTTGACAGAACCTCTTTTAGGGAAAAAGATTAAAAAATCGAGCAAAGTTTTCAACGATAAAAAGGTAACCGATCACCACGCCATAATTCCAACTGGGATTCAAAGCAATTTACAATACAATCAGCAACAAGTATATGATATTATTGTAAAGCGCTTTATCGCAGTGTTTTATGAAGATTGCCTGGTAGCCAATACTACAGTAATGGGGAAAGCAGCCGATGTAGCCTTCAAAACTACCGGAAAAGAAATCCTAAAAAAAGGATGGCGTATCGTTTTTGAGAACCCAAACGCAAAAGAAAAGGAAAAGGAAGCTGACATATTGCCAAGCTTTGTGAAAGGCGAAAGAGGACCACATGAACCGTCGTTTTTAGAAAAAGAAACGAAGCCTCCCAATCAGTTTACGGAAGCCACCTTACTGCGGGCCATGGAAACCGCGGGCAAACAGGTGGATGATGAAGATTTACGCGAATTGATGAAAGAAAACGGTATTGGACGTCCATCAACGCGAGCCAATATTATTGAAACTCTTTTTAAACGCCAATACATCCTAAGAAACAAAAAACAAGTTTTGCCGACACCTACGGGTATTCAATTGATTGACACCATCCAAAATGACATGGTAAAATCAGCAGAGCTTACAGGGTCCTGGGAAAAGCAGTTGAAAGATATAGAAAAAGGGACATTTACTGCCGCCGCCTTTATTAATAATATGAAACTTATGGTAGATGCTTTAGTGTATGAAGTTCGAAGCGAAACCAAACGAGCCAATATTTCACATTCTGGAACCGCTGAGAAACAACTTGCTCCAATTAAGAAAAAGAAAACCTCAGGAATTACGGCTGAAATCTGCCCTAAATGCAAAAAAGCCACGCTTCTAAAAGGGAAATCGGCTTATGGATGTGCCGATTATAGAGCAGGTTGCGATTTTGTACTCCCCTTTACTTTTGCGGAGAAAAAAATATCGGAGAACCAATACCTGCGATTACTTCAAAAAGGCTCTACGGTCAATCTAAAAGACTTTAAAACAGATAAAGGGAGTGTGGAGGGCTTGCTTCGCTTTGACGAAAAATTCAAGCTTAAATTAGAAGCTAAGAAAACAGCTTCTCCATCAACCGAAAATAAAGAAATATCGAATGCATTGACCTGCCCGAAATGTCAAAAAGGGACAGTTATGAAAGGAAATACCGCTTACGGTTGCAGCAGCTATAAATCAGGCTGTGATTTCAAAGTACCTTTTGATCTGGTTCGCGCTAAACTAAAAGACAAAAAACCCACCAAAGAAATGGTTCATGCCATTTTGAAAGAAAGCTTTTAGGGATTATTTTTAATTTTCTATCTACAGCTTTTTTTTTAAGAAACAACCAATCTAAATAAAAGTCACTGTCAACGATATTGTTTTATATACAGCCAACTATGCTCATAACGAATAATTTCAGTGTCCTGTCGAAAGTAATATGGCTGAACACAATCACAACCCTAGCCGATTTAGACTTTTCAAGGTTAAGAATGAAAACTACTCAATTTTTCACTAATTTTGTACGGAATAATAGAACAACCCAATTTCAAAATAGCATGTATAAAAAAATTACGTTTCTGCTTCTGATAACAATACTTGTCTCTTGCAAAAATGCAGATGCCGATGATTCTGATAAGAATGAAAAAGATAAAATCAGAACAGCTCATTGGCTCATAGGTACATGGGAGTTTAAATCAACAGATGGTATTCTCACCGAAAAATGGAAAAAGATGAATGACAGTACTTATCAGGGCGAATCTTACTTCATAAAAGGTACAGACACCTTGCATTTTGAAACAATAACTCTTCAACAAAAAGAAGAAGATTTAAGCTACCTCACTAACATAAAGGGCCAGAACAACAACGAATCAATTTCTTTTGCTCTTACCGAAACAACTGCAAAATCATTGGTTTTTGAAAATCAAAAACATGATTATCCAAAAAAAATTATTTACAATCACCTCTCAAAAGATAGTTTAGTAACTGAAATTTCAGGTTTACAATCTGGAAAGCCAAGTTCCGAAAAATACCTCATGAAAAGAATAAAGTAAACCCTTTTCTTCATTTTCAACAAAGACAGCCTTACTAAAATCAAGTTGAACTGCATCCAAAAGATAAGATCCTTTGGCGGCAGTTCAAAATGAGATTTTTAAATTTTAAAAAAGAACCAGATTTCTATTTCAATCCGGCCAAGCTCTGAACGATGGTAGCGATCTTAGCCAAGGCATCAGCCTCTTTTTGCCTTTCGTTTGCTAACACTTTCTCTGGTGCTCCAGCAACAAATTTTTCGTTTGCTAATTTAGACTGTACTGATTTTAAAAATCCTTTGGTATAATTCAGCTCCGTTGTCAGTTTTGCAACTTCTTCTTCTACATTTATATTCCCAGCAATTGGGATAAAATATTCATTAGAATTCACACGGTAAGACAAGGCACCATCTACTTTCTCAGAAACATATTCTAACGAAGTCAGGTTGGCCAATTTGGTTACCACTGAATCAAAATAAGTAGACGTTTTTTCGTTATTAATTACTTTTAATTCGATGGCGTCTTTAAAAGGAATATTCTTGTCTTTACGGATTGTACGAATTCCAGAAATTACTTCCATAGTGCTTTCGAAATCGGTAATTAAAGTGCTATTAAATGTTGTTAACTCTGGCCAAGTAGAAACGATTAAGGCTTCTTCTTTAGTTCTTGGCGCCAATATTTGCCAAATTTCCTCTGTCAAAAAAGGCATAAAAGGATGCAATACTTTCAGGTTATTTTCCAGCATTTCTATCGCTTTCGCAAAAGTTACACTATCAATCGGCTGCTGGTATGCCGGTTTTATCATCTCTAGAAACCAAGAACAGAAGTCATCCCAAACTAATTTGTAGGTGCCCATCAAAGCTTCTGAAATTCTATATTTCTCGAAATTATCTTCGATTTCCAATAAGGTTTGTTGCAATTTCGCCTCATACCATTCAATCGCCACTTTAGAAGATTCCGGTTGTGGAATCGTATCCGAAACTTCCCATCCTTTAATCAATTTGAAGGCATTCCATATTTTGTTTGTAAATCCTTTTCCTTGGTTACATAACTCTTCATCAAACATAATGTCGTTACCTGCAGAAGCACTTAATAGCAATCCTACACGAACTCCATCGGCACCAAATTTCTCGATCAAATCTAAAGGATCTGGCGAATTACCTAATGATTTAGACATTTTACGTCTTTGTTTGTCACGAACTAAACCAGTCAGATACACATTTGTAAAAGGTTTTTTACCTGTATATTCATATCCTGCAATAATCATTCTCGCTACCCAGAAAAACAAAATATCTGGACCCGTTACTAAATCATTCGTAGGATAATAATATTTAAAATCTTCACTTTCCGGATCCATTATTCCGCCAAAAACAGACATTGGCCAAAGCCAAGAAGAAAACCAAGTATCTAAAGCATCAACATCTTGTCTTAAGTCAGCAGTGAGAAGTGAAGGGTTTACAGTTTTGGCTTGAGCCAAGACTAAAGCTTCTTCGATAGATTCAGCAACCACGAAATCTTCTTTACCGTCACCGTAGAAATAAGCAGGGATTTGCTGTCCCCACCACAATTGACGGGAAATATTCCAGTCGCGAATATTGTTTAACCAATGTGCGTATGTGTTTTCAAAACGTTTAGGATGTAATTTAATTTCGCCATCAACCAATACGGATTGAATTGCTGGTTTTACTAAATCCTCCATTTTTAAGAACCACTGATCTGATAATCTTGGTTCAATAACTGCCTTTGTTCTTTCAGAAGTTCCTACTTTATTCAGATGTATTTCTGTTTTTGCCAAAGCGCCAATTGTCTCTAATTCTTTTGCAATTTCTTCGCGAACCACAAAACGATCCTTTCCTTGGTAATGCAAACCAAAACTATTCATCGTTGCATCTTCGTTGAAGATATCAATAATTTCAAGATTATGCTTTTCTCCAAGAGCTTTGTCATTCATGTCATGCGCAGGAGTCACCTTTAAACATCCGGTACCGAATTCAATATCAACATATTCATCTTCAACAATTGGAATCACTCTTCCGCAAATAGGCACTATCGCTTTTTTTCCTTTCAAATGAGCAAAACGTTCGTCATTCGGATTAATACAAATAGCCGAATCTCCAAAAATAGTTTCAGGACGCGTCGTTGCAATTGTCAAGAAATCTTCAGTTCCTTCGATTTTATATTGAATGTAATATAATTTCCCTTGTCTTTCTTCGAAAATTACTTCTTCGTCAGATAAAGTAGTTTTAGCCTCGGGATCCCAGTTTACCATTCGGTACCCACGATAAATCAAACCTTTATTATATAAATCTACGAAAGAACGAATTACAGAAGCGGACATGTCTGGATCCATAGTAAACTTAGTCCGTTCCCAGTCGCAAGAAGCGCCCAATTTCTTAAGTTGTTCAAGGATTACACCGCCATATTTATCCGTCCAATCCCACGCATGGGAAAGAAACTCTTCGCGAGACAAATCATTTTTATTGATTCCTTCCGACTTTAGTTTTGCAACAACTTTAGCTTCTGTAGCAATAGATGCGTGGTCTGTACCAGGAACCCAGCACGCATTGAACCCCTTTAGACGTGCTCTCCTGATCAAAACATCTTGAATCGTATTGTTCAGCATATGCCCCATATGCAAGACTCCTGTAACATTAGGGGGAGGAATTACAATAGTATATGGTGTTCTATGGTCTGGTTCAGAATGGAAATAATTATTTTCCATCCAGTACTCATACCATTTATTTTCAATGTTCTTCGCGTCAAATTGTGCAGGAATTGTCATGTTATAGTGGATTCAATTAATCTTTTAATTCGATTGTTTCTTATATCAGTTTTATGTATCTCCAAATTAACAAATAACCCTTTTGAACTTTGGTCTAATTTTTGTAATTTAAGTACGGAACAAAAGTAAATAATTAAGCACACTATAAAAAGAGAAATAAAAATTTGTGCTTTAATTAAAAGAAAGTAACTTTACTTTAATAAATATAAAAATATTCTGATGAAAAAAATAGTAACATTAATCATAGTTGCATTGTTCAGCAGTATTGGATTTGCTCAACACGGGGCCAAAATAGAATTCAAAACTGAAAACAACACTATAGATTATGGAACCATAAAAAAAGGGAATGATACTGGTATCCGTGTATTTGAATTTAAGAATACTGGTGACGCCACTTTAGTTATATTCGCTATTCAGTCTACCAGCAACGTCACAATTATGTCTAAATCCAAAGATTCTATTTTACCTGGTCAAACATCTAAAATTGAAGTTAAATACAATTTGGTTCTAGGTCCTATCAGAAAAACGATTACTGTAGAGTCTAATGCGGTTAATTATGATGGCGGAAGAGTCCCTTTGAAAATTAAAGGCGAAGTAGTTGCCAATTAATTTAAAAATTAAGAAGCTGCTTTACATAATTCTCACCGAGCTTTTTTTATCATAGTATGTCTCTGAGTTGAAATCTGAATTTAAGAACTTGACTATTCCTTTCAATTTCCATAGTGATCCATTTTTCATCATTTGAACGTAAAAGCTCATTTAATTTTTGTAATGAAAATTCATAGGCTTTCATACCATTAACCGTTTTTATTATATCTCCTTTTTGTAAACCGCTGTTTTTTCCAGGTGAATTTTTTCGAATATTAGCTATTTCATAAATAGGTTTTAATTCAAATTTATACTTAAAATCGGAAGGTGGTTTATCAGCACTTGCGGGCATATTATCTACCACTATAGGAACAGTCTGAAGAGCAACTGTCTCCTGTACCCATTGCATCCCCGAGTGCATTATTTCGATTCCACTTTTGTTGTAAAGGAAAGGATCAGAAAAGCTTTTGTTTCTCCGTAAAAACAGACTCTCGTTTGTATAGTCGAAAACAATAGAAAACCTTTTTAAAATCTCACCCCCCACTGAACCCAACCGATCAGAAACCATACTGACATGTCTCAAAGAAGTAGAATCCGGAAAGGCAGCAATGGGATTTTTAAATACAAAATCTGAAATTTCGAATTCAGAGATCCGAGCCCTTTTTCCCATCACGTCACCACTAAAACCTCTGCCAAGATAGTCTTCGAAGTTTTTTTTGGGAATACTTATGTTTTTAGTGCTGTTATCAAAAAGCCATATCGCATCACTGTTTCCAACGTCGACTAGTAGTTTTGCAGGAATTTTAACAGAATCTATAACCAGCATGCTATTAATATAAGGTTTCCCTTTTTCTATAGAAATTGCCACTTTATGATATTTTCTTTCTATCCTCCTTCTGTTTCTATTATTCTCTTTATAAAAAAACACCCGCTTTTTATCGTAGTTTATTTCTACTAAATTATTTTTAAAAAAAGAATACCCTATAATTCCGTTTACAGGAATTCCGACATGGGATGACATATTAAAATTCTGGTCTAAAATAATATACAACAAATGACTCCAAGATCTCATTCCTTCAACCTCAATCAAGTTTCCTTCAGATTTCAAACCTTCAACAGCCTCTTCGCTTCCAAGGCCCCGCAGGCTAACTTTCTCTATGTTTTTAAGACTGACTTCCTCTTTATCCTCTAAACTGAACAAAATAGCCTCCTGTACTCCTGAGTCTAATAAAAAGGTAAGCTCTACTCCATTAACATTTAAAGGAATGAACACCAAATTATTAATAAATTGAAAAGGGATACTCACTTTATTACCACCATTTTTAAATTGAAATCCATCTTGAGCAGAAATGGAGAAGCTATACATGAGTAGAACAAAAAATATAGCGATTTTATTCATAGCACATTGTTTGCATAAATTTACTCAAAATATCAAAGAAAAATACACATTTAACAATAAATAGGGACGTTAGCAGCATTAAATACGAAAAAAAAATCGCAAATTTGCAATTCAACAATAATACTATCATGCCAAAAATATCGAACAAGGGGCAAAAAATGCCTGAATCTCCAATACGTAAATTAGTCCCGTACTCTGAAATAGCTAAGAAAAAAGGAAATAAAGTGTACCATCTGAACATTGGTCAACCAGATATAAAAACACCCGAAGTGGCTATGAATGCTGTAAAAAATTTCAATATTGAAGTATTGGAGTACAGCCATTCAGCTGGTTTTGAAAGTTACAGAACAAAATTATCTCAATTCTATAAAAGCCAAGGTCTACCTATTGATGTTGAAGATATAATCATTAGTACTGGTGGATCTGAAGCATTGCTTTTTGCAATGGGAAGCACAATGGATCACGGAGATGAGATTATTATTCCTGAACCTTTTTATGCAAATTATAATGGTTTTTCCACTGCGTCTGGAGTTACGGTTGTTCCTGTCATCTCATCTATTGACACTGGGTTTGCACTACCGCCCATAGCTGATTTTGAGAAATTAATTACGCCAAAGACCAAAGCAATCCTTATTTGTAACCCAGGAAACCCAACGGGTTATCTGTATTCAAAAGAGGAGATTATGCAACTGGCTGAATTAGTTAAGAAACATGATTTATTTTTAATCGCAGATGAGGTATACAGAGAGTTCACCTATGATGGAGACATCCATTATTCAGTGATGAATATCCCTGGACTAGAAGAAAATGCAATCATGATTGACTCCGTATCAAAAAGATACAGTATGTGCGGCGCAAGAATTGGCTGTATTGTTTCAAAAAACAAAGAGTTAATGTCTACGGCTATGAAATTTGCTCAAGCTCGATTGAGTCCACCAACTTTTGCCCAAGTGGCTAGTGAAGCAGCTCTAGACACTCCTCAAAGTTACTTTGATGACGTAATATCAGAATATAGAGAACGAAGAGACACCCTGATAACTGAATTAAACAAGATTGACGGTGTAAAGGTAGCTACTCCAAAAGGAGCTTTTTACTGTATAGCAGAACTTCCAATAGAAAACGCAGATGACTTTGCAAGATGGTTACTAGAAAGCTACGATCTTGACGGAGAAACAGTGATGGTAGCGCCTGCAGCAGGCTTTTATTCTACTCCCGGAGTAGGAATGAACCAAGTTCGAATAGCTTATGTCTTAAAGAAAGAAGACTTAGTTAAAGCGGTGCATATTCTTAAAGCGGCAATTACAACTTATAATTCTAAATAATTTAGCCAGTCATAAAGAACAAATATAAAATGTCAATAAATGCAGACGCAACTGACAGTTATTTGTTAAACGACAATAATAGAAAAGGCAATAACCAATAATGTTATTGCCTTTTTTTAATTAAATCAAAACGGTTTCCTTTGACGGCCAAATAAAAAAGGTCTTGATTAAATATTAAAAGCTATCGAAACTATTTAGTTTTTATTAATTATCTTTACCGACTAAAAATACACACACATATAATAGTAGCTTTTAATGAAACAAGATGAAGAAATTCATGACGAAATAGGAGAAAATCATATTAGTTCATGCGCAACAAACCCTGTAAGAGATGATGCTTTTGCAATTAGCGACGACGAAAAAATTGAAAAAATAAAAAAAGATGTTGAAAGCATCCTATTGACACTAGGAATGGATTTGACAGATGACAGCTTAAAAGGCACACCAAATCGAGTTGCCAAAATGTTTGTAAAAGAAATTTTTGGAGGGTTAAATCCTGCAAAAAAACCAAAAGCTTCTACATTTGATAATAATTATAAGTACGGTGAAATGTTAGTTGAAAAAAACATCATCGTCTACTCTACTTGCGAACACCATCTTTTACCTATTATAGGCCGAGCGCACGTTGGATATATTTCTAACGGTAGAGTAATTGGACTTTCAAAAATGAATCGTATTGTAGAATACTACGCTAAAAGACCACAGGTCCAAGAGCGACTGACCATGCAAATTGTTCAAGAATTACAAAGAGCATTAGGAACTGACGATGTTGCCTGTGTGATCGATGCTAAGCACCTTTGTGTAAATTCAAGGGGAATTAGTGATATCGAAAGCAGTACTGTAACCTCTGAATTTGGTGGGAAATTTAAAGATCCTCAAGCCCGTAGAGAGTTTATAGATTACATCAAATTAGAAACAAAATTCTAGAAAGCTTATTTTGTTAAAATACAATCTCATAGCCCTGATTGAAGTGAAAATCCTTTTTGTTTTTTTATTTAAAAACAAAAAGATTGAAGCGCAAAGCAGGAACTAGCTCCTAAAAAAAAATAAATGCCTCTATATAATACTCAGACACTAAAAATATACAACTCTCTTTCAGGAGAAAAAGAAACATTTAAACCTATACTTGAAGGTAATATTGGTATGTATGTGTGCGGACCTACCGTTTACAGCAATGTACACCTTGGAAATGTTAGAACATTTATGTCTTTTGATGTTATTTTTAGATATCTACTGCACCTAGAATATAAAGTGCGTTATGTAAGGAATATAACTGATGTGGGACATATTGTGGACGATGCAGATGACGGTGAGGACAAAATTGCCAAAAAAGCACGTTTAGAACAGCTTGAACCTATGGAAGTTGTACAAAGGTACACGGTTGATTTTCACGAAATACTGAAATCTTTTAATTTTTTACCTCCAAGTATTGAACCTACGGCTACAGGACATATTATTGAGCAAATTGAAATAATAAAAAAAATAATTGACAGTGGAATAGGTTATGAAGCAAATGGCTCTATCTACTTTGATGTAGTTAAATTTAACAAAACTAACCATTATGGCAGGTTAAGCGGTCGAAATATAGAAGATATGCTTGCCAATACCCGTGATCTCGATGGACAATCTGACAAAAGAAACCCACAAGATTTTGCTCTTTGGAAAAAAGCAGAGCCCCAACATATTATGCGTTGGCCTTCTCCTTGGAGCGAAGGTTTCCCCGGATGGCATTTAGAATGTACTGCGATGAGCACAAAATACTTGGGCAATCATTTTGATATTCACGGAGGTGGAATGGATTTAAAATTTCCACATCACGAATGTGAAATTGCACAGAACGAAGCCTGCACCGGACAAACGCCTGTCAATTATTGGATGCATGCCAACATGTTGACATTAAACGGTAAAAAAATGGCGAAATCTACTGGAAATAGCATTTTACCAAGAGAAATCTTAACCGGCGAAAACACGATATTAAGCAAAGCATTTCCGGCTTCAGTAGCACGGTTTTTCATGCTGCAAGCGCATTACAGAAGTATTCTTGATTTTTCGGACGATGCAATCGTTGCTGCCGAAAAAGGCTATAAAAGGTTAATGGAAGCAATCGATGTCATTAAACATTTATCTGTAGCTTCCAAAAGTACAATTGACATAGCTAGCTGGAAACAGTCTTGCTACGACGCTATGAATGATGACTTTAACTCTCCAATTTTAATAGCACAGTTATTTGAAGGCGTGCGCTATGTAAACCTACTAAATGATGGAAAGGAAACTTTAAATGCAGCTGATTTAGAAAACTTTTCTCTCGCAATGAATGCTTTTGTGTTTGATGTGTTAGGACTAGAAGATGAAAAAGCAGCAAATAACTCCAATGACAAGTTAGAAGGCGTTGTAAATATGCTTATTGGTATGAGGAATCAAGCAAGAGCAGACAAGAACTTTCCACTCTCTGACCAAATTAGAGATCAATTAATAGCTTTTGGAATACAATTGAAAGACGGCAAAGACGGCACTACCTTTAGCTTTTAAACGCTCTGCTTTGAAGTTTTCGTTGACGATGTATTAAAGATTTAAAGAGTAAATAGTAATATTTAAAACAGGAACACTGAGACAATGTTATCAAAAATCATCATATTCCCGTTTCTACTGTTGGTTCGCTTCTACCAGCTTGTCATATCTCCTTTGATGCCGGGTGCTTGTAGATTTGAACCTACTTGCTCTAGCTATATGATCGATTCCCTAAAAACACATGGTTTATTTCAAGGTGGCTTTCTAGGGCTAAAAAGGATAATAAGCTGCAATCCTTGGGGAAAAGCAGGTTATGATCCAGTACCCAAAAAGAACTGCAATCATTGATGCCACAAAAATAATCGTAGTTGTTTTTTACTCTTAATTACTCCACGAAATAAGGCATAACTTCAATTTACTATTGAAACTCGCAACAAAAAATGTATTTTTACATCAAATAACAAATAATGACACACGCTTTAAATATAGTTTGGAACCCATCAGAAGGAATTGATTTAGGCTTTTTTATAATTCGATTCTACAGCCTTATGTTTGTAGTTGCTTTTGGATTGGGTTGGTATATAATGAAAAACATATATGAACGCGAAAACGAATCTATCGAAAAACTAGACTCTTTATTCATCTGGACTGTACTTGCTACATTGCTTGGTGCCCGTTTGGGACATGTTCTTTTTTATGACTGGGAATATTTCCGTAATCACTTGTTAGAAATATTTTTACCTATTAGAGAAAATATCAATGGTACTTTATTTGGATTTCTATCCGGTTGGGAATTTACTGGCTTTCAAGGACTAGCAAGTCATGGAGCAGCCATCTCCATAATAATAGCGATGTATTATTATAGCAACAAAATACTAAAAAGACCATTACTATGGATTTTAGATCGCGTGGTTATAGCCGTTGCAAGTGGAGCAATCTTCGTACGATTAGGTAATTTTTTTAATTCTGAAATAGTAGGAAAAGAAACAAGCTCGGTTTTCGGAATAAAATTCGTTCGTGATTATTTTAGCCCAAATGATGCTGTAAACGCCACTCAAATACCGAACCCGAACGAGGCTTATCAAGCTATTGTAAACAACCCTCAGTTTTCCAACTTATTAGCACAAGTACCAGCGCGACATCCTGCTCAATTATATGAAGCGTTTTGTTATATTTTTGTCTTCGCAATTTTATTTTTCTTGTATTGGAAAACCGAAGCAAGACAAAAATCAGGATTACTGTTTGGACTTTTTCTGGTGTTATTGTTCTCAGTACGTATTGTTGTAGAATCAGTTAAAGAAAGTCAAGGTGGCTTTGAAAGTGCACTTGGTCTTCTATCTACTGGACAGTGGTTAAGTATTCCTTTTATATTAATTGGTCTTTATTTTATTTTTACAGCCGAAAAGCCAGTCAAAATATAAATCCAAAACTTACTATAACACAAAAAAGCTCTCGCATTAGCGGGAGCATTTTGTTTATCTCTTTAATGAAAAGTGTGATCTGAATTTTTTAATTGTTCCATCTTCAGGGTAATCAACCACAAACCAATAATCAGTTGCGGGTAAAGCTTGTCCATTATAAGTTCCATTCCACCCAGTTCCATTTGGAGAAATTTCCTTTAAAAGCTTACCATAGCGATCAAATATTTGAATTTTAGAACCTGGCCTATCAATTAAAGTAAAGATATTCCAGAAGTCATTGTATCCATCATTATTAGGAGTGAAAAATTTAGAAAATCCAATAACTAAAATATTATTTCTGGTTATGGGGGTACTACAGCCCGTTACATCAACCACAGTCACTGAATGATTGCCTGGAGATACATACTCAAAAATTGGACTTTCTTGAAAAGGACCGTCGTCAAGTCTATATAAATAATCTCCAGCTCCTGTTGCCGCAACCGTAATCACTTGATTTTCGGAAAAAGCTTCAGTAATAGTCCAAGAAAAATCAACTAAGGTATTTGACGGATTGACACTAATGGAGATTGTTAAGGACTCTGCACATTGTCCGCTGTCTGGAGTAAAAATATAATCTGATGTACCTACAACTGAGGTGTTGACCATTGTAGGACTCCAAGTTCCGGTAATCGATGGTGCATTCGAGGATCTTAAAGATAAAGTTGGAGCTATTGAATTTTCACATAAAGTTATTGGAATACTAGAAAAATTAGGTGTCGTTAATTGATTAACTATAATTGTCAATGTAACCTTTGCTGCACATTGACCCACATTTGGAGTAAAAGTATAAGTTGTTGTGTTCGTATTATCTAGTGCTGGTGACCAAACCCCTGTATAGCCATTAATAGAAGTTGTAGGTAAAGGCAACAAAGCAGTACCAGTACAAATTGAAGGAACCACAGTAAATGTTGGCGTACCATTAGGCGTAACCGTAATAGTCAATGTTGTCGTGGTTGCACATTGTCCTGCAGTGGGCGTAAAACTATAAGTTGTAGTGGCGGTATTGTTTAAAGCAGGAGACCAGATACCTGTAATACCATTGGTAGATGTTGTTGGTAAAGCTGATAAAGGAGCTCCAGAACAAATAGCTGGCACAGCGGCAAAACTTGGTATTGCATCTGGAATAATAGTTATAGTTACCGTTGTAGTTGGACTTGATACACACTGTCCTGAGTTAGGTGTAAAAACATAATTAGCAGATCCCAAAACTGATGTGTTCACTGTTGTTGGACTCCAAGTTCCTAATATTGGTGTTATATTCGAAGAGCTAGACGGTAAAACTGGCGCCGTATCATTTTGACAAACCGACGCTGGTATCGTAGCAAAAGCTGGAGTGACCAATGGAATGACCGTGACGGTTAATGTTTGAGTAGTAGCACAAGGAAACAAAACAGAATCTGGAGTAAAAACATAATTACCACTTACTGTATTACTTACTATTGCCGGTGACCAAGTTCCAGATATACTATTTGGAGATATTGGACCCAATATTGGAGTAATTGAACCCGAACAAATTGGGGCGATCGCTGAAAAACTTGGCGTTATTGTGGAAGTTCCGCAAGGAACAGAGCACGTCAATGTTTGAGGAGGCACACAAGGATGCGTGGCT
Source organism: Flavobacterium sp. W22_SRS_FP1 (assembly GCF_052113685.1). Lineage (NCBI taxonomy): Bacteria > Pseudomonadati > Bacteroidota > Flavobacteriia > Flavobacteriales > Flavobacteriaceae > Flavobacterium > Flavobacterium sp. W22_SRS_FP1. The sequence continues at coordinate 41,952 of NZ_JBGQOE010000007.1, read as the reverse complement.
GATGATAATATTAGTGTAGCAGATTGACCAGGCGAAACACCAAAAACTTCTTGATGCGAAACGCCTGTGCTACTCGTAACAGTAGGCCCTCCATCAATAGAATAAGAAAAATTATAAGAATTAGAAATAAGCGGATTATTAGACCAATCAAAATAAGCAGAAGTACTAGTTGTAGCTTGAGTGGGATCACATCTGAAATTAAGAATAACAGCTCCGTTATCAGCAACCACATTAACAACAATTTCAGATCTAAGACTTTCGCCTGTGCCGTCATCTTGACTGACATAATACTTTATCTGACCAACTGTAGTTGTTGAAGGAATAGGTGCTGTTGAGCTTGCTACTCCACCAAACTGATCCGTTCCGTACCAAATTAAAGAAGCACCTGCGGAAGCGTTAGCACTTAAGGGAACTGCAGCAGTATTTTGACATAAATACAATGGCGAAGTAACTGTAGGAACTGGAAGAGCAACGACTTCACTCCTTTTAGTAAGATTCTTCATGCTACTCGCTTTTAGATAAGAAGTATCGTTCTTCACTAAAAGACTCCTACCCGCTAGATTTGGACTACCACAATTAGTGTGTGAGAACATTGCAATATGGCATAAAAGGGCAATTAAAGACATATAAGCTAATGATCTGATCCTCTTTTTCATTATCGGTAATTATTAAGTTTGATCAAGAATAGAATGCTAATTAAAGTAATAACAAGTAAATATATAAAATTACGTAGTTTAATAAAACTAAAAAACAACTTATTCTATTACATTTTAGTAAAAAATTATTAAAAACCGTAATATTATTAACAAATTTATTCGTTCATATTCAGCAATTTAATGAATCTTAATATTATTCACAGCAAAACCTTCATCGTCTCAGGAACACGGTTTGACCAAAATACTCTATTATATCAGATTTCTAAAATTGACCAATTGAAACCATAATTATCCCTCTACATTAACTCAATAACTGTATAATTAAATTGTGACTAAACTCAAATATCGATTAAATTTTTTAACTTAATCAGAAAGGCAAGCAGTTTTACAAAACCAAAAACCTTAAAAATCGAACGTCTCAGTATTAATAAAGACATAGCCACTACTTTCAATACAAAACAACTCAATTTTTCTAATAAAGCGACAGCCCTTAATAAAATACCTACCACATTAACAAACACTAGAATAAATTATGAGAGAAAACCATGTACAATAATACCGCTAATTAAGAAAACAGAAAATTGCCGCAAATACCCCTATTAAAATTGATTCGTTTGAAATTGATTAACATAAAATTAAAGCAAAAAAAAGACCCAACTTCCGTTGGATCTTTTTTTTTTTAAATACTGATTACTGACTAGCTTTCTTGATGTTGTTTTTCGATTAGCTTTTTATCTTCTCTAGAAATTGTATCCACCAATACTGGTGTAGCAATAAATAATGAAGAGTAGGTTCCTACAACAATACCTATCAACATAGCAAATATAAATCCTCTAATCGATTCTCCTCCAAAAATAAACATGATTAACAATACAAGAATCATCGTCGCTGAAGTATTGATTGTTCTGGACATTGTTGAATTAATAGATTTATTAACGATTTCAGAAAATGTTCCTTTTGTTTTACCATCTAAGAATTCACGAACTCTATCAAATACAATCACAGTATCATTCATCGAATAACCAATAACGGTCAGAATTGCTGCTATAAAATGCTGATCGATCTCCATACCGAAAGGCATAAACTTGTAGCATAAAGAATAAATTCCTAGAACAAATATAACATCGTGCGCTACCGCTGCAATGGCACCTAAACTATATTGCCATTTTCTAAAACTGATCATTAAGTATAAAAACACAATCGCCATAGCTCCAAGGACAGCCCAGTAAGCATTGGTTTTGATGTCTTCGGCAACTGTTGGTCCCACTTTTGAGGCTTGTAAAATACCATATTGTTTACCTTCGTAAGCATTTACAAACTGTTTGTACGTAAGTCCAGCTTCGAAATGATTTTTCAAACTCTCGAACATTAACTTGTTTACTTCTTGGTCAGCTTCGATTCCATGTTCTTCAACTTTATATTTTGTAGTAATCTTTAACTGATTATCATTTCCAAATATTTTAGCTTCTGCACTACCAAATACTTTAACCAATTCTGCTTTCACTACTTCGGCTTCAACTGCTTTCTCAAAACGAACCTGAAAAGTTCTTCCTCCGACAAAATCAACACCTTGATCCAGTTTATTAGTTGCTAATGATACAATGCTAACAATAACTACAACCGCAGAGAATAAATAAGTCCATTTCTTGATACCTAAGAAATCAAAATGAAAGTTTGTAAAGAAATTTTTAGAGAATCCTGTAACAAAAGACAAATTACTATTTTTCTTCAGACTCCAGTCAATAAAAATTCTAGCTATAAAAATAGAGGTAAATAAAGAGGTTATGATACCAATTAATAAGGTAGTAGCAAAACCTTTTATAGGTCCAGAACCAAAAATAAACAATACAGCACCGGTAAGTATGTGTGTAACGTTTGCATCTACGATTGAACGCATAGCACCAGTCCAACTATAAGAAGCTTTTACAGCCTCTTCTAGTGTCTTACCTTCACGCAATTCTTCCTTTGCTCTTTCATATATAATAATATTGGCATCGACCGCAGTACCCATCGTCAGTACAATACCGGCAATACCAGGCAATGTAAGAACAGCGCCTAAACTTGCTAAAACACCAAATAAGAACAATAAGTTGATTGCTAAAGCAATATTAGCGTACCAACCTGCTTTTCCGTAATAAACCATCATCCAAAGCGAAACTAAAAGCAATCCAACAATTGCTGAAGTTGTACCGTTGTCAATTGCTTCTTGACCTAAGGATGGTCCTACCACTTCAGATTGGATTATATCAGCAGAAGCAGGAAGTTTACCCGCTCTTAAAACGTTAGCTAAATCTTTAGTTTCTGTTACGTCAAAAGATCCTGAAATTTCCGATCTTCCTCCTGAAATAGGCCCTGTTGAAACTCCGGGAGCAGAATAAACGATGTTATCAAGAACGATAGCAATATTACTTTTTTGAATATAAGCTCTTCCTGTTAATTCTTCCCAAGCTTTTGCGCCTTGTCCATCCATTTGCATAGAAACAGCAGGCTTACCCATTTGATCAAATGAATCTTTAGCATCAGTAACGACTCCGCCACCCATTGCAGGGACGTCGTCTCTATTTCCTTTTAAAGCATATAATTCTACTGCCTCAATTTCTTTTGATTTAGCATCTTCTATTGTAGTTAGTTTACCCCAAACAAATTTAGCATAACGCTGCTCTGCTGGTAACAAGACTCTGATATCTGATCTTTTAAGATATCCATTTACTATAGCAGTATCTTTGGGTGAGAAAAGTCCTAGAACCGGCCCACCACCTTGAGCAATAATTTTGTCAAATAAAGGGTTATTACCTTTTTTAGATGCAGTAGAGTCCTTTCCGTCCGTTAATAAAGCACTCAAAGAGTCTTTTACTATTGGCTTAGCTTCTACCGTATTAATTTCTGTTTTTTTCAATGACTCATTTGCAGCTACTAAAAAGCCACCCATCTCATCAATTTTATACGTTTCCCAAAACTCTAATTGAGCAGTACTTTGTAATAATTTTTTTATTCTGTCTACATCTTTAGCACCCGGAAGTTCAACAAGAATTTGTCCTGACTCTCCTAGCTTTTGAATATTAGGCTGCGTTACACCAAATTTATCAATACGTTTTCTCAAAACACCAAACGCACTTTCTACTGACTCATCAACTTTTCTTTTGATAACTTTCTGAACTTGAGCGTCCGTCATTTGATAGTCAACTCCACCTTCACCTTGTAAACTTCTGTTTGCAAAAATATCTGGCGATGCCAATTTAACGGTTCCTTTAGAATTAGCTTCAAAAGCCTCGAAGAAAGCATCAATATAATTCTGGTTTCCTTGCAAGTTTGCAGTAGCATCCGCTAACGATTTATTGAAAACCGGATTCTTAGAATTATTAGATAATCCTTTCAAGATGTCTTTAACTGAAATTTGCAAAATCACATTGATACCACCTTCCAAGTCAAGACCTTTATTAATCTGCTTTTCTTTTACCTCATCGAAAGTAAAATCGGCAAATCCTAAGTTAAATACTGTCTCTTTACCAATAGAATCCAAATATCTCGCTTCTTTTTCGGGGTTCCCGTCAGCAAAAGATTTGGCGTCGTTTGTTATCTTGCTTGACGCAAAAGTGAAAGAAAGTTGGTAAATACTCACCAATGCAAATATTATTGCGAAAAATTTAATAAGTCCTTTATTCTGCATTATTACTAAAAATTAATTATTTTATATTTATTCATTTTACCAACCTTATAATACATTACTTGTCAATGATTTATATCTAAAAAACACAAACTAGCGACTATATTATTTTTTTTTAACCGAGCAAATATATAATTAACGTTAACATTAACCAATTTATTTATTGATTAATATCAAAAAAAAGACTGCAAAAGAGCAGTCTTCGTTAATACATAAGATTTTAATTAAGCTAAAATTGATTTCAGGGCGTCGTTCATTTGTCTAACTGCATCAGCACTCTTAGCAAACGATGCTTTTTCTTTTTCATTTAACTCAATCTCAACAATTTCTTCTACTCCATTCTTACCTATAATGCAAGGCACACCGATACATATATCATTTTGCTCATATTCTCCTTCAACCAAGACAGAACAGGCAATCATTTTCCTTTGGTCATTCAAAATACTATCCACCAAATAAGCAACTGAAGCTCCTGGTGCGTACCAAGCTGAAGTTCCTAAAAGCCCTGTTAGAGTAGCTCCTCCTACCATCGTATCAGCTGCTACTTTTTCCAAAGCATCTTCTGATAGAAATTGCGATACTGGAATACCATTATAAGATGCTAGTCGGGTTAAAGGAATCATAGTGGTATCACCATGCCCACCTATTACCATGGCAGAAATATCATTTGCTGGTTTATCTAAAGTCATGGACAAGTACGTTCTAAAACGAGAACTGTCAAGTGCCCCACCCATTCCTATTATTCTGTTTTTTGGTAATCCAGTAGATTTTAATGCTAAATAAGTCATTGTATCCATTGGGTTTGAAACTACTACGATAATAGCATTTGGAGAATGAACCAACACGCTTTCAACAACAGTTTTTACAATTCCAGCATTGATTCCAATTAATTCTTCCCGAGTCATTCCCGGTTTTCTTGGAATTCCGGAGGTAATTACCACAACACTACTATTTGCTGTTTTTGAATAATCATTAGTAACACCTGTTACTTTTGTGTTGAACCCTGTATTGGTAGCACATTGCATGATATCCAGTGCCTTACCTTCGGCAAACCCTTCTTTAATGTCTAACAAGACAACCTCACTTGCGATTCCTCGATAAGAAATTGCGTCTGCACATGTGGCCCCTACGTTTCCTGCTCCTACAATAGTAACTTTCATAATATATGTGTATTTTTTTGGGTTAGTTATATTAGTATTTTAGACGCTCTATTAGGCATCGATATTAGCATAAACCGCATTTTTCTCAATGAAATCTCTCCTTGGAGGTACTTCGTCCCCCATTAGCATAGAGAAAACCCTATCAGCTTCTGCCAAACTGTCAATGGTTACTTGTCGTAAAGTTCTAAAACTAGGGTCCATTGTAGTTTCCCATAATTGTTCAGCATTCATTTCCCCTAGACCTTTATATCTTTGAATAGATGCGCTTCCGCCCATTTTTTCATTAGACTGATCTCTCTGGGCATCGTTCCATGCATATTCTTTTTTATTACCCTTTTTAACTAAATATAAAGGCGGAGCGGCTATATATACGTGACCTTCTTCAATCAGTTCTCTCATGAATCTAAAGAAGAATGTCAATATTAAAGTTGAAATGTGACTACCATCGACATCGGCATCACACATGATGATTACTTTATGGTAACGCAGTTTAGAAATATTTAAAGCCTTACTATCCTCTTCTGTACCAACAGTAACTCCGAGTGCAGTAAAAATATTTCTAATCTCCTCGTTTTCAAAAACTTTGTGGTGCATCGCTTTCTCCACATTCAAAATCTTACCACGCAGTGGCAAAATCGCTTGAAAATTACGGTCGCGACCTTGTTTTGCCGTTCCTCCCGCTGAATCTCCCTCGACAAGATACACCTCACATTTTGCCGGGTCTTGCTCTGAACAATCAGACAACTTCCCTGGCAATCCACCACCACCCATTACGGTTTTACGCTGTACCATTTCACGTGCTTTTTTGGCGGCGTGACGTGCTTGTGCAGCTAAAATAACCTTTTGAACAATGATACGAGCGTCATTTGGATTTTCTTCCAAATAGTTCTCAATCATTTCACTGACTGCCTGACTTACCGGAGAAACTACTTCCCTGTTTCCAAGTTTAGTTTTGGTTTGACCTTCAAACTGTGGCTCAGCGACTTTTACGGAAATAATTGCAGTTAAACCTTCACGGAAATCATCACCTGAAATATCAAACTTTAATTTGTCTAACATTCCAGAAGCATCTGCATATTTCTTTAGCGATCTAGTTAGACCAGTTCTAAAACCTTGTAAGTGCGTACCTCCTTCATGCGTATTGATATTATTCACGTAAGAAAAGATATTCTCCGTATAACTTGTATTATAGATTAAGGCTACCTCAACAGGTATCTCTCCTTTTTCATTATCCATCGAAATAACATGCGCAATAATTGGCTCACGATTTCCATCTAAGTAACGAATGTATTCTTTTAAACCTTCATCAGAATGAAAAATTTCAGAAACGAATTTTCCATCTTTATCTAACTCTCTTTTATCTGTAAAAGTGATTGTAATCCCTTTATTTAAGTATGACAATTCACGCATACGTGCCGACAAAGTATCATATGAAAAATCAATGGTTTGTGTAAAAATACTTGAATCAGGATAAAAAGTAACGATAGTCCCCCTTTTTGTAGTTTCACCAATTTGTTTTACTGGATATAAAGCCTTTCCCTTTTCATATTCTTGCTCGTATACTTTCCCATCACTACTGTGAACCGTCGCTCTAAGATGATTTGACAGTGCATTTACCACCGAAACCCCAACACCGTGAAGTCCTCCAGAAACTTTATAGGAATCCTTGTCAAATTTACCTCCAGCACCAATTTTAGTCATTACAACTTCAAGCGCTGAAACCCCTTCTTTTTTATGAATACCAACTGGAATACCACGTCCATTATCTTCAACTGTTATGGAACCGTCTTCATTTATATCAACTACGATTGTATCGCAATATCCTCCCATTGCCTCATCGATAGAGTTATCTACCACTTCATAAACTAAATGATGAAGTCCTCGAACCCCCACATCTCCAATATACATTGATGGACGCATTCTTACGTGCTCCATTCCTTCTAATGCCTGAATACTATCTGCTGAATAATTGTCCTTCTTGATTTCTTCGCTCATATGATTTATTCTAAAAATGTAATTTTGTCTAACACGCAAATATATAAAAACCTAGGTAATTTAAACATTAAAACGCCTTTTTAAGGCATTAAGTTATTAACATTTTTAAGGCTTAAGCTGAGAAAAAACGATCTCAAAGCAGCTCACTTTTTTATTCGAAACCAATACCCCGCAACTATTATTGTTTTAATCATTTGCATATTGAATTTCACATCAATCTCATTTGCCTTACCCGCAAATGAATCAATGTTTTATCATTATTTCTATATCTATTTCGAACATTATTTTTCTACCACAACCCAAGGCAATTTTTACGAAATGCCAGCCGATAAACCGGAGCTTTTTTTGAGAGCCTAAGGTTATTTAGGGGGATCTTTTTTACTAATTTAGCTATACAATGACGCGACAGATATTATAAAAACAAATTTGTGTTCTGTCTTAAACAAACCAATTAAAACAAAAGTCTACTTTAAACCCTCAAAATAAATAAATACTTAATAAAATGCAAAATAACAGTTTTTACAAAAGTCTTTTACTTAACCTTAATCCCTTTTAAATAAGTGTTATAAGCCTTCATTTGAAGAATTTTACTTTCCTCTATTTTCATGATATCTTCGTCGTAAATTACAAAATCAGCCCATTTACCAACTTCAAGACTTCCTTTTTCTTTTTCTTCGAAATTAGAATAGGCTGCCCAAATTGTCATTCCTCTTAAGGTTTCTTCTCTGGTTAATGCATTTTCCATTTGAAAACCACCTTTAGGATATCCTTTACTGTCTTTTCTAGCTACTGCAGAATGAAAAGTCGCCATCGGATTCACTTCCTCAATAGGAAAATCAGTTCCTAAAGCAATAATTCCTGCTTTTTTAAGTAATTTTTTATAAGCATAAGAATTTTTCAAACGGTCTTTCCCTAATCTTTCACCAGCCCAATACATATCTGAAGTCGCATGTGTAGGCTGTACCGATGGAATTATCCCCGATTTAAAATAATCAAAATCCTGCTCACGTAAAACTTGCGCATGTTCAATTTTCCACCTTCTATCTTTCTTGCCTGTCAACGCTTCTTTATATATCTTCAACAAAACTGTATTGGCAGAATCCCCAATAGCATGTGAATTCAATTGAAAGTCAGAATTTGCTATTTGCTGCGCAACAGACCTCAGTTCTGCAATAGGAGCCAGTAATGCTCCATATTGATTAGGCATATCTGAATACGATTTATGAAGACAGGCACCTCGAGAACCCAAGGCACCATCACCATACATTTTAAACGAACGCACATCTAAATTATCCGTTTTATAAATTCCTTTTTTAAGGTACAAATCAATGTTCTTTTTGTTGGCAGAGATCATCGCGTAAACATTTAGCTTCATCACTTTTGCTTTTTGTAAACTATCTATTAAATTAATGATATCCGGATCCAAGCCAGCGTCATTTATTGTTGTCAATCCATAATCAAACATTACTTTCTCAGCATCCAATAAAGCTGCTATTTGTGTTTTTCGGCTTGGTTTTGGTATTATTTTAAAAACCAATTCCATTGGGTTATCTATTAAAATTCCTGTTGGCTCACCGTTTTTAATTTCAATTTGACCACCAACGGCCTTTGTGTCTTTAGTTATTCCTGCTAACGCCAATGCTTTACTGTTAACAACAATAGCATGACCGTCTACTCTATTTAGTACCACGGGTATGTTTGGAAAATATTTATCTAAAATTGCTTTAGAAGGAAATTCTTTTATTTTCCAATCATTCTGGTCCCATCCGTTTCCAACAATAAAATTTGATTTTTTTTCTTTTTGAAAAGCTTGAATCCGCTGCACCACATCCTCCATACTTTTTGTACCACGCAAATCAACCTCCTGAAGGCTTAATCCAAAACCATAAAAATGACAATGCGCATCTATTAAGCCCGGGTAAATAAACTTCCCTTCTGCCTCTATTGTATTATTCGATTCAAAGGCGTTTGTAATTTCATCATCACTGCCTAAAGCTATAATCTTACCTCCATTAAGCGCCATTGCTGTTGCTGTACCAAATGCTTTATCTACAGTGTAAATTGTAGCATTTGTAACTATAGTGTCAACGGTGGTCTTATTCTTTTTTAAGCAGGAAGTAAGTGCTAGTAAACTGAAAATTAAAATGCAGCGTTTCATAATTTAGTGTTTAGATTCGCTAATATAAAAAAGAAGACCAACATAACTGAAGCTAGGCCTACTTATTTAAGAAAATACCTAATTATTATTTACAATTATCTGTTTTCCCAACATAAAAAAGGCGCCTCCGAGATGGAGAGCGCCTTGATATTATTAAATTGCATTAATTACAAAACAAAATGTTTTATCCTTTTACATAAGAATCTGCATGGACATTAGCTACTGCTCTTCCTGATGGATCATTCATGTTTTTGAATGCTTCATCCCACTCTAAAGCTATTTTCGTACTACAAGCAACACTTGCTTCCTGTGGAACACATAGGGCGGCTGCATCACTAGGAAAATGCTCTGCAAAAATAGAACGATAATAATATTCCTCTTTAGATGTTGGAGTCTGCAATGGAAACTTGTATTTCGCATTGGCTAACTGCTCGTCAGAAATTTCTACAGCCACCACTTCTTTCAGGTTATCTATCCAACCGTAACCAACACCATCGCTAAACTGTTCTTTTTGCCTCCAAGCAATGCTTTCTGGCAACATGTCTTCAAATGCTTTGCGAACAACCCACTTTTCCATTGGATGTTCCTTGTTGATCATTTTATCTTGTGGGTTAACTCTCATGGCCACATCCATAAATTCTTTATCCAAAAATGGCACACGTCCTTCGATACCCCAAGCTGCTAAACTTTTGTTAGCGCGCAGACAGTCGTACATATGTAATTTACTTAATTTACGAACGGTTTCTTCGTGAAATTCTCTTGCATTTGGAGCTTTGTGAAAGTACAAATATCCTCCAAAAAGTTCATCTGCTCCTTCACCTGATAATACCATTTTAATTCCCATTGACTTAATAACTCTCGCCATTAACCACATTGGAGTCGATGCTCTAATGGTAGTTACATCATAAGTCTCCAGGTTATAAATCACATCTTTAACTGCATCTAAACCTTCTTGAATAGTGAACTTAATTTCATGGTGAATGGTACCGATGTGATCCGCCACTTTTTGGGCTGCAGCCAAATCAGGAGAACCTTCCAATCCTACTGAAAAAGAATGCAACTGCGGATACCAAGCATCGACTGTATCACCTGACTCAATACGTTTTTGCGCATATTTTTTGGCAACAGCCGATGTAATAGAAGAATCTAAACCTCCAGAAAGTAGTACTCCGTAAGGAACGTCACTCATCAATTGTCTGTGAACAGCTGCTTCAAGGGCTACTTTAATATCCTGAATACTAGTTTCGTTGTCTTTTACGGCATCAAATTCTGTCCATTCTCTTTTGTACCATTGTACAAATTCCCCGTCTTTGCTCGTCATATAATGTCCCGGAGGAAATAATTGGATTTTCGTGCAGTATCCTTCTAATGCTTTCAACTCTGAAGCTACATAAAAGGTCCCATGTTGATCCCAACCAATGTATAATGGAATAATCCCCATATGGTCGCGGGCAACAAAATACTCGTCTTTTTCTACGTCATAAATGGCAAATCCAAAGATACCGTTCATTTCGTCTATAAAATGAGGTCCTTTTTCTTTGTAGAGAGCCAAAATAACCTCACAGTCACTTTCAGTTTGAAAGTTATATTTTCCTTCAAATTGTTTACGCAATTCTCTGTGGTTGTAAATTTCACCGTTTGCAGCTAAAATCAGTTGTTTATCTTCACTGAATAATGGTTGTTTACCCGAAGACGGATCAACAATCGCCAATCGTTCGTGGGACATAATCGCCTTTTCATTACTAAAAATTCCGCTCCAGTCCGGTCCACGATGACGGATAATTTTAGACATTTCTAACACTTGTGGTCTTAAAGCTTCTGCTTTTTGTTTTAGGTCAAAGGCACATACTATTCCGCACATAACTATATATTTTTTTTGGTTTGTTTAATTTGATAATGCAAAAGTGGGCCTTATGTTACAATAGTAAAACCGAATAATATAAATTAGTTATAATATACAATCAGTTATCATTATTTAATTAAAATATGAAAGCATAATGAGCGTAGAAACGTAAGGTAAGTAATTAAACAGTTCTTCAAGAAGACGACTCGTTATCTAAAATTATTTCATTGAGAATAGCTTTAGATAATGGTTTGACGAAGTATTTTTTCACAACCGAATATTTTAATGCCTTCTCAATATCATTCTCATCATTTGAAGAAGTAAGCATGAAAACAGAAGTTCTCTTAATAATCTCTTCAGGAAATTTAGAAAATTCATCAAGAAAACCGAAGCCATCCATATCAGGCATATTAATGTCTAGAAAAATAGCATCAGGAAATCCTTCCTGCTTACTTTGCAGCACTGCTAAATACTCTAATGCTTCAATTGGAGAATTAAATACATTTATTTCCTCAGCCAAATTGCTTTCCTTAACAAGAAATTCCGAAATATAATTATCCATTTCGCTATCATCAACAAGTAAAATATTTTTCATTTTCATATCTGCAAATAATTAATTGTTCTGATTTGGAATTTGTATACTAAACTTTGTTCCTGATTTGAGTTCAGATTCTAAAGTAATTGATCCACCTAGTTTTTCTAATGTCTCTTTAACAATATACATTCCAAGACCAGAGCCGTTGGAAAGTTTAGTGGCTCTATAAAACATGTCAAATACTTTTTCCTGCTTCTCTTCAGCGATGCCTATGCCATTATCCTCAATAGTGATTATTGCCTTTTCACTATCGCATTCAACGATAATACTTACAAACGACTCCTCTTTAGAAGTATCTTTGTATTTAATGGCATTGGAAATTATATTATTAAAAATCACAATTATTCTTTTTTTGTCTGAAATAAATTTTTCTTTTTGATCTATTTGTACTAAAGGCTTTATTTCATTAGCTCCTTCCATAAACTTATGACTGTTTCTTATTTCTTCTATAAGCTGTCCAAAATTAATTTCTTCGCTGACTATTCCCATGCGGGTATTACGAGAATAATTCAATATATCTTCAATAAAATTATCTAATCTAATCACACTATCATTGAGCATCTCGAGCCTTGTGATTTGATCCTCATTGTTGGGCTCTTCGCATCTCTTTACAATTCCTATCAAACCCAACATTGATTTTAGCGGAGCACGCAAATCGTGCGAAGCACTGTAAACAAAACGGTCCAGCTCAGAATTACTTTTAGATAATTCTTCAATCTTTAACTCTAGTTCTCGTTGTTTTTCTACTAATTCTTCTTCTGCTTCTTTGAGTATAGTTGTATCGGTATTCGTCCCAAACCAGCGGGTCACTTTGCCTTGATCATCAAAAACAGGCTCAGCCTGAGAAAGAAACCAGCGGTAACTGCCGTCAGCTCCGCGCAAGGGACAGACATCTTCCCATCCTTCACCTGACTCCATACCTTGTTTTCTTTTTACTAAAAATCGTTGCAAATGGTCCGGATGAAGCACTTTGACCCAGCCGTGCCCTTTCACCTCTTCAAGTGTGGTCCCAGAGTAATCAAGCCAGCGCTGATTATACCAGAAAACACCATCCTTATCGGACATCCATGCCTGTTGTGACATGTTATTGGCAAGGATGGAAAATTCTTCTTCGACCTTTTTTCGCTCCGTAATGTCTGAACGAATAGCAACATATTGGTAGGGTTTGCCTTCATCACTCAGAAATGGAACTATCGTAGTATCTACCCAGTATAAAGCACCGTCTTTCTTTCTATTTTTGACTTCTCCTTTCCAAATTTTTCCGCTACTAATCGTCTCCCACATTTCTTCCATAAATTCTTTACGATGATAACCCGAATTTACGATCCGATGGTCTTGTCCCATCAATTCGGCTCGACTATATTGAGATATGGCACAAAAATTATCATTGACATACGTAATACTTCCCTTATTGTCTGTAATGGCAACCATGGCTGATTCGTCTAAGGCATATTTATAATCCTTAGTCTCTTTTAAGCTATTCAGCAACGACAATTGTACTTTCCTGTTTTCTGAAATATCCCTGAAGAAAAACACACCACCAATTATCGTTTTATCATCATCATAAATAGGCGCTCCGCTACCATCAATATATATTTTGCTCCCATCTTTACGTTTTATGACAGTATTACTGCCAAGCCAAATTATTTCATTTGTCCGCATTACATCTATCAATGGTTTCATTACTTTCGCTTGAGTCTCTTCATTGTGAATTTCGAATAGATTTTCCATAACTCTACCTAAACTTTTTCCCTCCTCACATCGCGATACTTCTTGTGCTACACGGTTAATAAACGTTATAACACCATTGACATCTACAGAAATAACTCCCCAACCCAAACTACTCATTAACTGGTTATACCAAACATTCTTTGCAAGCAAAGCATCTTTAATTTTTCTCTTCTCCTTCAGATTACGCCTCAAAATAAAAAACATCAAAATAATCAATGCTAGCACAAAGCCCAACACTAAATAAAACGAACGATAAAAGGCCACTCTACTTTTAAAATATACATCCTGGCGCATCTTGAGCAAACTAGCTTCCTCTGTCTGAATCGCGGCAATAACTCCTTTTACTTTATCTAAGTACGTTTTCTTCTTCCTCAAAAAATCCAGGTTGTACTTAAGATCAAATCCTTTTCCTACTGCCCGTTGATTGTCTTTGTATAAAAAAGTGATTCGATTGTCGATCAGTTTTTCTAAATATTTGACACGCAATACCTGTTTTTTGTTGTCATTTACTAAAGGGCCAAGTTCTTTTAATTGCTTCTTTACCTCATTATATGACATTTGCGTCTACTCTAAAAAAACCTTGTAACCACTTATTCTATAGCCACGATTAGCAATTAGATTGTACTGAATACTTGATTCTATATGACTCGACTTATCAAATACTTGGTGCGTATGTTCTACCCATTTATTGCTTTCTTGCATTTCATATTTGTTGTTTTCAGTTATTATTACCGAAGCAACAAGCCCAATAATGACGATGGTGAAAAGCAGGATTATTTTATTATCAGAAGAAAATTTCATAGTTGGATTAATAGGCGGTTTAAAGATATGATAAAAAAAATCTTATAAATTTTAAAAAAAAACTATAAATTAATAAACAAGTTGTAAACAACATAAAAAATAGTCATATCATAAACAAGAATACGACTTATAACTTACAACCGATTATAAAAAAAGTTAGGTCATAATAGCTATTTAAACCAATCAAAAAGACTGATATATAGCTGATCGCAATCAAAATAATAACAGAATTATATCTACAGATTCTTGATATAAATTATTTGAAGGTTTGAGACAAACAACTCTGTTTGCAAAAATTAAAAGAAGTAATTACAGCAAGAAAAAGTCAGCAAATCAAATAGAATAAAACAGCAGTTATTGTAGAATTAACAGGAACCAATAAAATCAATCGATATTCTCCACTAAATAGGTCGTCCCGTTAATCTCAAATGTAAATCCTACTACATTTCCCATTAGCTTATTTCCAAGGGGCGACTGCGGTGACAAAGCGATAACATTAACTCCCTCAATATTGATTTTTGGCAGGGCCAAACTCATGTACAAATAGATTCCGTTAGCTTTTACCAGGCTCCCCACGATAATTGTTTGAGCTATTTTGCTAGGGTCAATTTTGTCCAAAATTACTTTTTGATTTACCACCTCTCTCAATTTAGTATTGAGTTTCTCTTGTTCGATATGCATCATCGACAAAGCCGTTTCATGTTTATCTCCTGCGGAACCTTTGGCGTCATTTTTTGAATCTTCAGTAAGAGCTCCTATCATGTCCCTGAAAACATCAATTTTGTCTTGAACGAGTTGTAAGTAATATTGATATATCTTTTGCTTGAAAGTCATGTTTTTGTTTTTAAATATAAATCACGGTTAAATGATAAGCTAACAATAAAATTAGAACTGTCTCACCACTCATAAATGAGCCCAAAGTTATGCTATTATTTTGGAGACTCTTATTTTATTTAGGCCCTGTTTAGAGTCTACAACCAATTTTAACACGATTTTTTTAGCTTTATACAGACATAATTAATAATTTTAACCTTCTAACATTTTAAAACAGACTATGAAAAAATCTATTATTACAACAATTGCATTAACCTTTACGATTCTTTTATCCGCTAATCTGCATGCCCAAAAATTCCCTGACCTTGATAAAAGCGCAATGGATATGGCTTCTTTCCCAACTGATTATAAAGATGCCGCTAAAATTGCAAAAGTAACTTACAGCAGACCTATGCTAAAAGGTCGTAATATTGATGAGCTAGCTCCAGTTGGAAAAGTATGGAGAACTGGAGCAAATGAAGCGACCGAAATTACTTTATATACCGATATGAATTTAGGACAAACAAAAATTAAGGCAGGTACTTATACTTTATATACCATTCCTGAAAAAGATTCATACACGGTAATTATCAACAAAGACCTTAATGTTTGGGGAGCCTATTTTTACAAACAAGAAAATGATGTCGCCAGGCTAAGCGTTCCCGTAACTGAAGCAACCGAATCACTAGAAGCCTTTTCGATGGTTTTCACCAAAGCTGACAACGGTATTGTGCTAAATATGGGCTGGGACAAGATGAGATTGGCTGTTCCTTTTACTGAGTAACTCTTTTATGAACATAAAAAAATGGCTTCCAAAACATGGAGGCCATTTTTTTTAAGTGGTATTTCTAAGCCAAACCTGAAACATATTAATTAATTGAAATAAATTAAAAATCAAATTTATAATTTGCTCCCGCAACAATCTGGAAACCCTGAACCTGATAGTTTAACCATTTTTCATAGGCTTGGTTCGTAATGTTGTTGGCTCTTATAAAACCGGTCAAACGATCATTGTGTTTATACCCCACATGTGCATTTACATCAAAGTAACTGCTCAAAATTATCGGACTCGGGGCAACTATATTAACAATATCCATATTTCCTTGTGTATCCTTGCGTTCTCCTACATAAAAGACAGTAGCACCGGCAAACCATTTTGGTGTGATATTAAAATCAATATTCGAATTCAATTTTATTTCTGGCAAATTCCAAGCTTCCTGCTGAAAATCATTCGTGTAGCTATTAAATGTTCCACTTACTCCAAAAGTCACATTATCCGAAAAATTAGCTTTTAAATCTCCCGAGAAACTCAATGTTCTCATGTCATCGTAAACAACCTGCATCGAATTCCCAAAAGCGTAATCTTCATTCGCCGCGCTCTCATTGTAATCATTACTTGTAAACAAAGCTTTATTTCTTTCATTAATGTAAGACCCGCGAATATTATAACTCACGTTATTTATCAATTTCCCTTTCAAACCGGCAAAAACATCATATTGTTTGTCAGTAGGAGCAATATTTAAAGTTGGTGATAAAAACGCGTTTTCATTGGCAAAATCTAGATAAGAGTTTTGTTCTAAATTCCCTTCGGCACCAGCATAAAAAATCATTAAATCCCCGACCACTTTGTAGCTGGCATTAACTTGCGGATAAATGAAAAATTTATTGTTGCTGTTTTCGTTCTCTAAACTATAAAAAACTGCAGCACCAATATTCAAAGTCCAATCGTCCTCTTGCATCACAAAAGTAGGTGAGATTCCAAAATTAGTAAAACCATATTTTAATGGTTCTGTATTTGTATTTGCGTAATTTTTTTCAAAAGACCCACCCACGTAATCTACGATTATATTAGTTTTAATAGATTCATCCATGACGTCAAATTGCAAAGAAGGCTTTATATAAAACCTGTTTTCAGCCGAACCAAAACTATCCGTAAAGTGACTAAACTTAAGGTTAGCATCGTTAAGCAGTCCCTCATTAAAGTCAATTTTACCTCCAATGGAGTAGGTATTATACAAATGTTGGGCATTTATCCCTTCCACTAAAAAAGCGCGGTCGGTTGTAGATAAGCTGTTCCCAAACTCTGATGGCAAACCGTACCAATTATAAATCTGGTTTTTATAACCTAAATCAAGGTTCCAAGACATAGCGTTCGTGTTTGCTCCGTACGTTAAATCTATAGATGTATCATAAAAGCGATCATCCAGTTCAACACCTTTTATTCCTCCTAGCGAAGAAAGGTGCCGAAACATTCCCCCCACATAATCGTTATTACCCAAATCTTGATTTACGAACAACTCGGCGTTTAAAGTTCTATAGTTTCCGAATCCCAAGGTCGCATAATTATCATATAAATGGGCTTGTTTCGTCTTATCTACTCCCTCTGCTTTTCCTTTAGAAGGCGTGAAAGTGGAAGCAACTGGAAAAGAAAAAATAGAATAATTAATTGTTTCTTTTTTGGCATTTCCTTCGTCGTCAAGAGTAGGCGTTTCCTGTACCTTGAACGCGTCAGATAGTGTCGGCGTATAAGGCTTAACTACATTAACCACCTCAGAACCAATGTTATCTTCCTTTTTTTGAGCAAATGAAAACTGGAAGGCTACTAACATCAGTACAATTGCAGTTTTATTTTGGAAATTGAATTTCATATTTTATCTATTTTTTTTAAAGAAGAAAGCAGCAAGACTTTTCAAAATTGTCTAATCCCTATCCTTCCCCTATTTTTTTTCTTGATCTTTTTACTTCTTATTTATTCTTTGTCTTGTTATTTAAACTTCCCATTCACCTTTTGCGATGAATTGCGTTTTCCCACCAATCTTTATATCAAAGTGATTGTTGGTTAGTTTTCCATCAAAATAAATTTGAGACGATCTATTAATAAAATCACCCTGATGATTAATAATCTGAATTTCTGCAGAGTAATACTTTAAAAGAAAAGCTTGCAAACAAGTACTAGCGCTTCCTGTCGCTGCATCTTCTATAAGCTGATTGTTTTCTACACAAAACATCCTACTAATGAGTACTTTATCTTCTAAATAATAAAAATACAACGCTCTATGACTCGTTTTACAATGCCCATGCAGCCATTCATTCATTTTAACCAGATCGAGCACTAAATTCTCTATCGCTCTTTTATTGCTGATCGGGATAATTACGAAAGCACTTCCAGTACTAACTTCTTGAATGGGGAAATTTTCATCAAAATCAGCGCTTTTTAAATTGCTAAACGACACAAAATCCTCAACTAAAAAAGCATCTAAGAACTCTGGCTGAGCTGCCTGTAGCCAAATTAAATCTCCCTTTTGATGAATAGAAATTTCCCCAATAGGAACCGATAAAGTAATCTCTGTAGGTTGATTTTTAAATACTTTATTCATCAAAACCCATGATGTCCCTATGATTGGATGCCCAGCAAACTTCATTTCATGCTCTGGAGTAAAAATTCTAATTTCTGCAACGGCATTTTCTGTGTCGAGCTTAGTAACAAAAGTGCTTTCTGCAAAATTAATTTCACGAGCAATTTTTTGCATTTCACCATCACTCATGATATCCGCTCCTAAGAAAACAGCCAATTGATTACCTGCATATTTTTCCTCTGCAAAAACATCAACAATGTAAAAAGGTATATTCATTAACGTATATTTTTAGGCGCCAATTATATTAATAATATGAAACCTGTTTTTCTTGTTCTTTGACTTCTTTACTTTGTAATCGATGAATTTGTTTTGGATTCTTCCATCTTAATCGCGTCCAATTCTGTTTGCGCTTCTAGAACGATATCTGGAAAATCAGTGAAGTTTTGAATGACATTATCTAAAATATAAGTCGCTTGAAAACTATCTTGAAGTCCATAGAAATTTTTTGCCATAAGAATCAGTCCCTTCGCTCCAAAATAGCGGTAACTAGAATAGTTTTTAGCGAGTTTTTGAACCGACACATTTGAAGATTCAAATTTTTCATCTTTATTTTTAAAATAAGCGTCATAATACAATGCTTCGGCAGCTAATTCACCCTTAGCAATTACAAGAAGTTTAGCATAGCCCGATCTAGCTTTCGCTTCGTCCCCAGTTTGAATTGCGGAACGAGCAATGATAATTTGAGCATCACTTTTTACATTATCATCCGTTTTGGTATTATTCAAAACTTTTTCTGCATAGATAACCGAATTAGAATAGTCTTTTTTGTCGTAATAACATTTCATCAAATTAGACTGTGCAAACACTTTATTTTGGGGAAAATCAGCTTCATTCTCTAAACGAATTAGTACCGGAATCGCTTCCTCTTTTTCGTTGTTATCCAATAACACTTGGGACAACCTCGCCAGAGATTGTTCAGTGAACTCGCTTCTTGGTTGGTCAATAACATATTGGTAATTCATAATGGACTTGTCTTTTTGTCCTTCAGAATAGTAGGCTTGCGCCAAATAAAAGTTAGCCTGCAATGAATGGATTCCTGTTGGGAAACTGGATATATAAGCGTTGAATCCCGAGATGGCCTGCTTGCTATTGTTTTGTTCGAATTGTTTTACTGCTGATTCGTAGGAATCATTATCCAGCTCTACATCTGTAACTGTAACAAAATCTAGAGTTCTTACCCAAGTCGCATATTCATTTACTCTACCTCCGTCAACATATATCAACCTTGCTGTTGAGACGGCTTCCAGAGCTTCTGGAGTTTTAGGAAAATCAGCTGCTACTTTTTTAAATTTGTTTAAAGCCTCAGTACTTCTATCTGAGTTGTAATATATCAAACCTTGTCTTAAAATTGATTTTGCCGTGTATGAACCATTTTTATATTCACCGATCAATCGATCAAAAGTTTTCAAAGCAATATCCTGTTGTTTATTGGCTACATAGGTGTTAGCCAATTCATACATCGCATCGTCATGATAACTTGATTTTGGATACAATTGTAAAAATAAATTTAACTCTTCAATCTTCTTATCATTTTTAGCTATAAAACCATAACACATGGCCTTTTGATAATAAGCATAATCAGCATCAACGCCCTTAGATTCGATTACTTTATTATAGGCTTCCATGGCTGGCCAATACTTTGAAGTCACAAAGCGGCAATCTCCTAATCTTAGATTACTATCATTTAATCTTACTTTATCGTTTTTTACAGTTTCGATCTGCTTTTCAAAATAATCTCCAGCTTGATCATATTCCTTCAATTTGAAATAAGCATAGGCTATATTATAATTGATGTTTTTAAATTCCGGAGTAGTACGACCAACAGTTAATCCCGCAAATTGCTTATAACTGAGTAAAGCATTTTTAAAATCATCCAAAACATATTCTGTTTCTCCTTTCCAAAATGTAGCTCTTGCAGTGAAACTAGCATCTATCTGCCCATCGATGGATTTCCTGAACATAGCCGCCGCCCCTTGATAGTTTCTATCAGCATATAACTCCAATCCTCTATAAAACGTGACTTTTTGGTACGCTAGTTTGTTTTCTGGGCTTTTATTTTTATCCAATAGAGCCAATGCCTCCTTATAGTTTTTAGAAGATATATAAGAGTCAATTAATAATTTTTCAATTACGGAACGGCTGGAATTACTAGGATATTCTTTTATAAAACCTAATAAAACTGCGGGAACACTTTGGTATGAATTTCCAATTTCATAACTTAATTTCGCATAATTTAAAGCTGCATCTTCTTGTATTGATTCGTCAAACGCCATTTCGGAAGCGTTCTTGAACGCATTTAAAGCTTGCTGTTTCTGGTCTAATTTCAAATAGCTTTCTCCTAAATGATAATAGGCATTTTGAGCAACGAAATCTTTTCCGTTTATGATTTTGTTGAACTGCGAAATAGCACTTTCAAAATTATTTTGTTTGTAATATGCGTATCCTAATTGGTAAAAATCAGTGTTATTCCACTTTCCTTTTTTCCCTTTGTAAGCAGCTAAATAAGGAACCGCTTTGTCATATTGCTTTAAATTAAAATAGCTTTCGCCAATAATTTTACTTAATTCCGCCTTTTCAATAGCATTTGAATTGTCCATTGCTTTTTGGCCTAACTCGATTGCTTTTTGAAAATTACCAAGCTTAAAATTCATATCAGCCTGATAGTACGACAGTTTCTCCTTGTATTTTTCTTCTCCAGAAACTTCATCAAAATATTTTGTCGCCTCCTTGTAATCATCTCCTTCATATGCTATAAAGCCTAAATAATACTTGGCTTGCGAACCATATTCCGCTGAATTTACCACTTTGTTAAAATAAGTAGTAGCTTCATTTTTATTCTTGGAACTAAAAAAAGAGTACCCTTTTTGGAAATTAAACTTATCCTTATCGCTAGTACTCAATTGACTTTCATCAACTTTTTCAAACCACTGCAGCGCTTGCGAATAATTCCCTTGTTCAAAGTAATAATGAGCCACTTGTATAAATGCTTGATTGCTCTTCGCACTCGTAGGGTAATCTGAAACGAAATTCTCCATCAATACATCAGCGTTAGCTCGATTAAGACGAATAGCGCAATTAGCATCATAATAAGTACAATCTGACTTCAATTCTTCGTCAGTAGTTTCCAGTTTTACTTTTTCAAAGATAATTTTGGCAGACGCATACTGCATATCGTTAAACAACGAAAGTGCTTTATTAAAATCCGCTAAATCATGAGTATATATTGTTGATTTTTGAGCTGAAACCGAAAAAGAGCTAACAAAAATAAACAAAAAAAAGAGCCAGGAAAGTATACGCATTTTGATTTTTTTTTTAATATTCAAATGTATCATAACTAACGGTTATAACGGTTTACAATTCGGTTTTATTATAAACAAATGTTTAAACAAAAAATAAAAAAAGTCCTAATTGATAATTGGAAATTGACAATTGATAATTACTTTTACAAAATAAACAAACCGCAATTATGTCACAAGCTGTACTGTCTTTAAAAAACGCAAGCATTTATCAAGAAGATAAAGTCATCTTATCAAACATTAATTTGGAAGTAAATCATGGTGAGTTTTTATACATCATCGGCAAAACTGGATCAGGGAAAAGCAGCTTAATGAAAACACTTTATGCTGATTTGCCTTTAACAGAAGGCGAGGGAGAAATTGTGGATTTTAATTTAGTCACTTTAAAAGAGTCAGACATTCCTTTCCTAAGAAGAAAAATTGGTATTGTATTTCAAGATTTTAAATTACTTCCGGATCGTACCATAAAAGATAATATGTTATTTGTACTAAAAGCAACTGGCTGGGTTGACAAGGACCAAATGAATCATAAAATTGACGAAGTTTTGGATAAAGTGGGCATGAAAGAATATTCAAATAAAATGCCACATCAAATCTCAGGTGGTGAACAGCAACGTGTCGCTATCGCCAGGGCTCTACTAAATGACCCCGAACTGATACTTGCAGATGAGCCAACCGGAAATCTAGATCCACAAACCAGTGCCGAAGTTCTTGAAGTTTTGAGAACTATCAATGCTAATGGAAAAACGATAATAATGGCAACACACGATTATGCTTTATTGATGAAATTTCCTTCAAAAACATTGAAATGCGAAGATACTAAAATCTTTGAAGTCGTTCAGAGAACAGTCTAATTTATTTTATTTTTTATAAACGTGAGGATTCTCTTTAATTCCTTTTTTAAAGATCTTTCTCAAATTCATTCGTAAGAAAGTATCCATTTTCAAAATCGCATCTGTAAATTTGTTTTCGGGTCTTCCTCGAAAAGAAGTGACACGGAACTCATCTTCGGCAAAAACTGGTTTTTTCGAAAAATAATAATTTGAAATACAGCACCTAAATCCATTATGCAATATGGGCGAGACGGAGTGTAAGGATTTATTATGGGTTACCATGACTACCAATCTATTGAATTTACTATGCACTGTAATTTGATCTTTTTTTAAACCATCCGGCCACAGTTCGAGATTACCTCCATATTCCTCATTCCAATCTGGAGTGACATAGTACAACAAATTCAAAACACGCCAACGGTCTCGGTCTTTATCGTGTGAATTATCCAAATGTGGATTCAAGAACTGTTTATGCCCCATCATTGATAGACCACCGGCATAAAGATATTCATCCGCTATCGGCTCTTTTATTTGGCAAATTTCACCTATCAATTCGACAATTTTATTGTCTTGAAAAGCATAAATAATCTCTTCCAATATGGGATTATACAAATTCATTTGAGCTGCGACATATTTATCCTGCCGAATGCTTTTTTTCAAAACCATTTCTTCTGGTTTTGGAAAAACAGCATGTATTTTTGAAACCATTTCTAATGGCAACAGTTCATCAATAAAAAAATACCCAATAGCATCACTTGAATCAGAAAACTGTTTTACAACTCTCTTTTTTTGGGAATCAATTTTATGATAAATTAAATCAGACAGTACCGCTCTTTTCATTATTTCTGGTAATTATTTCATCAATTAGTTTAACATTCGTTTTATCATTCAACTTCGACTCTAACACCTCAGCCCTTCTGTACGAATCTGTAAAGGGTTTCCTCTCCAAGTCGTGAATAGCATTAATTAATTCTTCTTTACTACCCACTTTACAACATAAATCAGCAATTAAAACATCATCTATAATATTGTCATTTATTACAGAAAAACGACTGTTGAACAATGAATTTATAATCTTTAATTTAGTGCCAGACTTTTGAAACGACCAAGTTACATTAATATGTGCTTGACTTAGTAAAAGTTTTAAGTCATCAAAATCTTCTAATGTATCAAAAAACATATTCTTCTGTTTTTTAATTAGATTATTCACGAATTTTTCTCCCGTACCAGAAGCAATTCTTAATTTATAATCCGGTAATTCTTTAAAAACCGAAACTAAAAATTCGACTACTTTCCTATTATCCGACGTATTCAAATCTCCATGGTAGAGAACGAAATCTCCTTTTCCTTCTATATGACTCACAAAATCATTTCCATGAAAAACAGGTACATAGATGGAATTATTGAATTTGTATTTTACATATTCCTCTTCAGAATGAGAAATAGTCAAAACTTTGTCAAACTTGCTTAAAACACTCTCGTAGTATTTGAATTTCCAACTTTCAAAATAATAAAGTATTTTTCTAACAAGCGATTTCTCGCTGTTAGAGATGCCTTTAAAATAATCCTGTTCAACATTATGCATTCTCAAAATTTTGAAATGATTAACTAGTTTTCCAGAGTGCACCAAATAGGTCGTTTTCAATCCTTCAAACAAAATTGGAGCATCAATTCTTTCTATATTGGTCAATAAATCTTTGTTTGTTCTCGAGATTACAGAATAAGGAATTTTAGAAAAAAAGAACCATTTATTTTTGGATGAAGGGTAAAAAAAGACTTTTTCAGTAATTAATTTTAACTCAGGGGAACAAGCTGCAATTTCTGAAACGAAACAATGCAAGTACACTTTGTAACCTAAATCATGTAATGCCTTTGCTTTGTAAAAGACATCGATTATGCCACCGTATTTTGGCGGAAAAGGGTTGTCAAAACTGATGATTTGAATACTTTTATTTAAATCCATGTTAACAAAAATAATGCATTTTAGCTATATTTGAAAAACAAAAGATACTTATGCCTTTTTTCTCTGTAGTCATTCCATTATATAACAAGGAAAACTATATCGAGAACACCTTAAATAGCGTGTTGTCTCAATCTTTTACGGACTATGAAATCCTAATCATAGATGATGGTTCAACAGATAGTAGCGCAAAAAAAGTACACGAATTTAATGACACAAAAATTCAATATTTTTTAAAAAAGAACGAAGGTGCTTCAACAGCGAGGAATTATGGAATAGAAAAAGCACAAGCTGATCACATTAGCTTCATAGATGCAGATGACTATTGGTACCCGGGTTTTTTGCAAGAAATGTTTGAGAACATTAAAAAACACCCAGAACAAAAAGTGTTCTCGGCGGCTATAGAAATTGCGACTGCGAATAAAGTGTTCCCTGCCCAGTATTCAATTTCCAAAACAAACGATTCTGAAATCGTAAATTATTTTTCAGCTAGTTCCAAGGAAACTGTCATCTGTACTTCTTGCGCCGTTTTTAACAAAAATGTTTTTGAGCAAATAGGCAATTTTGACGTTGAAATAAAAAGTGGACAAGACACTGACCTTTGGATTCGAATTGGACTGGTTTACCCTGTCTTATTTTCATGGAAAATATTGGCAAGATATGTTTATGATGAAAACAGCCTTTCGAAAAACAAAAACTATCTAAACACAAAAGTGGATTTTAACAAATTTAAAGAATTAGAGAAAACAAATCCACTTTTGAAAAAATTCCTGGACTTGAACCGCTTTTCACTGGCCATAAAACATAAACTTTCGGGAAACAAAAAAGCTTTTGACAACTTTTACGAAGACATTGATTTAAAAAATTTAGGCATTAAAAAAAGGACGCTGCTTTTGCTCCCCGCTACTGTGCTGAAGCAATTAATCCAATTTAAAACTGTTTTAGCCGAATCTGGCTTTGGCTCATCGGTCTTTAAGTGACTTAAAGTCAGAATAATCACGGATATAATCTGTTTCATCAAACTCATCCGAAGCCAGCACTAAACAAACAGATCCAGAAGAAAAATTCTCCAGTTCCCTCCAGATCTCTTTTTCGATTAACAGTCCGTAATTAGGTTTATTAAGCGTGATTATTTCTTCGAAATCCCCATTTTTCACAATCACATCAAAGCTTCCACTTAAGGCAATCAAAAACTCTTTTTGCTCTTTATGCGCATGCCCTCCCCTTGTGCTTCCGCTGGGCACATCATATAAATAATACACTCTTTTAGACACAAAAGGTATCGTTCCTCCTTCTATTACAGAAAGATTACCCCTTCTATCATGAATTTTTGGTATTTCAATTAACCGAACTTCTTTATTATTTATCATCTTCTTAGAATAAAATGGTTTCCCATTGTTTTGAAATAATTTCTAACGCTAAATGCGCTACACTTTTGCTAGCATTATCCTTACATAAATTATACAAATGAGTATCACTAACGAACCGATTCATCGCAAATGCCAAACTTTTTGGACTGTTATTCTCCACCAACAAACCATTATACTCGTTTTTAATTATTTCTCTAGGTCCTGAATTACAGTCGACAGCAACTACTGGTATTCCCAAAGCTAGTGACTCGACGATGGATAAAGGAAACCCCTCATAGCGACTCGTTAATATCGTAAACTTCGATTGCTGAATACAAGGAAATGGATTACTGTTGAAAGGCAATAGCACAACAAAAGAATCCAATTGAAATTCTTTAATCTTATGTTGAATAAAACTTAAATCAGGTCCGTCACCCATCAGGTATAATTTGTAGCCTTGTAGGAAAATTTTAGAAATATAAAATGCTTCCAGCAATAAACTAAAGTTCTTCACTTTTTCATCAAACCGACCAAAATACAATATATATTTATCATCAAAGACCTCTTCGTTTTTCATTTCAATTTTCGAAAAATCAAATGGATTATAAATTGTTAACGTATTTACGAACTCAAATTTTCGCTTTAATTCCGTCTCAATAGCCTTGGAAACACAAATTATTTTATCCGCTTTGCAATATAGGAACTTAGACCAAAAGGTAAATTTCGGAAAATAATTATTCAATTTAGAACTATGAACCACAAACCACAATCGTCTATTTCCATAGATCAAATGCGTCAATAATTCTCGTGTAAAATTATTCCGAGGTCTGTTATCAATGATTAAATCTATTTCCTTTTCCTTTAAATAGCGGTATAATAAAAACCCTTTCTTAATTTTTTTGCGAAGCGAATAAGAGCTTAAACTATCGTTTCCCAAATTGAGCAATGCCCCGGCATAATCATAGTCCACAATGTCGTTAACAATTACATTATGAATTTCAGCACCACAATTTTCAAGAATAAAACTCAACATCGAAGCAAACCTTTCGGCTCCACCACGTCCTAAAGAGGTCGAAATTATCGCTACTTTGTATCTGTTTTTTATCATTCTTGTTTAAAAGTAAATATATTTACCAAATATACACAAAAATGAAAGTTTTACTTGTTGGCGAATTCAGCCGTTTACATAACTCGCTCAAAGAGGGCTTACAGGAATTGGGCCATGAAGTTTACATTGTAGGCCATCAGGATGGTTTTAAAAATTATCCAATTGACTTCCCCATTGAAAAAAAATGGGATAACGGTTTTTTAAAAAAACTGAAAGTAGTAGTTTATTCGCTTTTTGGCTTTGACTTCAGCTCTTATTTTACTTATCGCCAATTTAAGAAAAACAAGGCTCATTTTACCGACTTTGATGTAGTTCAAATCATTAATGAAAATAGTTTTTACTGCCAATATTATTACGAAAAAAAGATACTTCAATTTCTGTTTAAAAATAACGAAAAAGTATTCCTGTTATCTTCAGGGTATGATTTTTTGAATGTGAAGTACTGTTTTGACAATCCCGCTTTCAAATCCGTCATGCAAGCCTATTTAGCAGGACGCATCAGTTCCACAAGCTTTGAGAACATCTTGAAATACAAAAAGAAATCATTTAAAAAACTACATCATTTTATTTATTCAAATATAAAGGGAATTATTGCTACTGATTTGGATTACCATATCCCGTTACTTAAAAATCCCAAATATCTGGGACTGATTCCAAATCCAATAAATAAGTCCAAAATTGAATTTCACCCTATGCCAATTTCGGACAAGATTGTTATTTTTCATGGAATTAACGAAGCCAATTACTACAAAAAGGGAAACGATTATTTTGAAAAAGCATTAGGTCACATCGAAAAAAAATATGGGGCCAAAGTAGAAATAATTACAAGTAGGAATGTTCCATACGCAGTTTATATCAACTCCTATAATAAGGCGCATATTTTACTCGATCAAGCCTACGCAAACGACCAAGGTTACAATGCACTTGAAGCCATGGCCAAAGGAAAAGTTGTATTTACAGGCGCGGAAAAAGCATTTTATGAAGAGTATAATTTATTGGAACGAGTGGCCGTGAATGCGTTGCCAGATGTTGACTATTTAGTGAATGAATTATCCCATCTGATTGAAAACCCCCACGAAATAATAGCCATGGGAATGCGTGCCAGAGCATTTATAGAACGAGAGCACGATTATGTCAAAATAGCCACTAAATACATAGAAATCTGGAACCGATGCTAAAACAAACTTTTTCTGAAGTAGATGGCTAAAATAAGTAAATAAACAAAATTATCAAAAGCTTGAGCCATAACTATCCCCTGAATCCCGTATAGTCCCATTAAATAATCACTTAAGAAATAGAACAGTGCAAGCGACGCTAATTCTGATATAATAAAAGCTACGGTAAGTCTTTTTGCAAAAAACTGATATCCCAAAATAAGAGAAGCGACTTTTAAAACATCGCCTAGTAACTGCCAAAAAAACAGAGTTTCAACTTGCAAAAACGATTTGGTAAACAGTAATTTGATTATGAAAAATCGGGCAAAATAAATTATTGTTACGCCAAAAACAAAAACAGGTAAAATTCCTTTATAATAACTCCAGAAAATAGTTTTTGTTTCTTGATTATCCTTCGAAACAGAAAGTTTTGGCAAAAAATAAACCGTCAAAATAGTACTTACAAACAACATATAATAAGCGGAAATTCTAGTCATCGTTTCCCAAAAACCAGCCTGATTGATGTCGAGCGTTTGAATGATATTATTCCGCACCATTAAAAAAACTAATGGCCCTAGAACGGATGAAACCAATGCCATCAGCGAATAAGACGACAGTTTTCTGATAAAACTAAAATCAAAAGAGGTGCTCTTTATTATTTTAAAAACGGGTATTTCCCTGTTGACAAAATAGCATGCGACAAAGAACAATAAAGCCGGTGAGATAACGATTGACAACAAAGCCCCAAAGGTTCTATACTCCGAAATCAAAGCAATTGAAACAAGCAATCCTATAGTATTCCCGATACTATTGATCCAAATTACTTTTTTAAAACACCCTAAGCCATTGAGCACGGAAACAAGAAAAATGGAAACTGTATACCAAGGCAAAGCCAGAGAAAGTGCTTTGAAAATAAAATTATATTCAAAATCATGTCCAAATATTTTTTGGTTCCAAAAAACAGCAAAAAAATACAACATCCCGCTTAAAAGTAAAGCGACAATCAACAAACTTATAAAAACCGTAAAAATAAATTTCTGCAGCTGCAGTTTGTCTTTTTGGATTTCGGCCACATATTTCACGATTCCGTTTTGAAATCCCAAGGTTGATACCGTTTCTAACGAGGACATAAAGTTTCTCAGATTCCCAACCAATGCCATTCCACTAGGCCCGACAAAAACGGCTAGTAATTTAGAAGTCACTAAACCTATTCCGATTTTTAGGATAATACTCAAACTGTTTAAAGAGCTGATTTTAAACAATTGTGATTTGTATATTTTTTTCAAAATTTCCAAATCAATATTTATTTAAAACTGTAATGATAAAATCTACTTCATCCGCAGTCAAAACAGGACTCATAGGCAAACTTAAAACCTCAGCATGAATTTTTTCAGTAATTGGAAAAGACAAATTGTTCCATTCAGACAAGGCCTTTTGTTTATGAGGCGGAATAGGATAATGAATTAAAGTTTGTATTCCTTTCTGAATCAAATATTGTTGTAATTCCGTTCTGTTTTTTGTTCGAATAACAAACAAATGAAAGACATGATTATCAGATAAATCCCAATGCGGTAAGACTATTTTCTCATTGTTTATTTCAGCCAAGTACCTGCTGGCAATTGTTCTTCTCAACTCATTATCCGCATCCAAATTACTTATTTTAAGATTCAAAAAAGAAGCTTGCAACTCATCCAGTCTTGAATTAATTCCCTTATAATCATTATGGTATTTAACCTCCGACCCATAATTCCGCATAGACTGAATCATCTTACTGAGTTCTTCATCATTCGTAACAACTGCTCCTCCATCTCCCAGAGCACCTAAATTTTTTCCTGGGTAAAAACTAAAAGCGGCAGCATGTGATAAGTTCCCTGCTTTTATCTTATCTGAATTATGCATTTCAAAGTCTATTTCTGCTCCGTGCGCCTGCGCCGCATCTTCAATTACCAGTAAATTATTCGCCATAGCAATTGTATTAATGGCATCCATTTCAGCCACTTGTCCATACAAATGAACAGCCAATATCGCTTTGGTTTTTACTGTGATTTTTTCTGAAATCAAAAGGGGGTCAATGTTGTAGGTTTTTAACTTTGGTTCGACCAAAACAGGAACTAAATCAGCTTGTAAAACAGCCAGTATCGTGGCAATGTAAGTGTTCGCAGGAACAATAACTTCATCACCTTTTTTCAATTTTCCTAGCGCGATGTAGGCTTTAAAAATCAAAACTAAGGCATCAAAACCGTTTCCCGTTCCTATGCAATACTCTGTCCCACAATAACTAGCAAAACGAGTTTCAAATTCCTTGACTTCATTCCCAAGAATATACCAACCACTATCTAAAACTGTTTTCAATTGCTCTTGAAAAGTGGACTCATATGGTGCATTAATCTTTTTTAAATCAAGAAATTGTATCATGTTATACTCATTTTATAAAAATCCTGAGAGTAAATAGTGCACCCTAGTTCTTCTTTCTGTTTCAAAAGACCGGCATGATATCCTTTTTCATTGTCATCATTAACAATACCCATATCAAAAAACATCTTCCCTTCTCTCTCATACTTTTCTATTAAGGTAATAAATGCAAAATCCAATGCTCGCAGCTCCTCTCCTTTTTTAGTGGTGGCTCCGTATTGTGATTTCACAACGGTTTCAGTTTCAAATAATGTCACTCCAGCAACTATCATACCTTCATAATAAACTGAAAATTGCTTAATATTTTGCGGAAACATTCTACTTAACTTTGCTATTTCTTTGAGCGTATGAACTGGTTTTCCGTTATATTTTTCCAATAATCTCGGCTCTAAGACCAACTCCCAAAAAGAGTCTAAGTCCGTTTCTTCTAAAAGTTGTAAATGGAACCGTTCCGTTTTTCTAAAATGCATTAATTTACTTTTTGATATTGTCAGCGGCACCGTTAAATTTACAGCTAAATTCATTTCTTTTCTTTCCAGAAAAGCTCCTTTTTTAAGTAAGAAAAAATCTATTTCAGCATTGCCTCCTGAAGTATAAAAGGCGGGCATTTGCTTTACATAAAAAAACTGTATACCACTATCATTGAAAAAAGATAAAAGACAATCTAAAAGTTGCTCTACTTTTTCTCCCTTTGTTTTAAAGGAATAAACTAATCCCCCGTATGTCAGCCCCTGATGCGAAAAAACTTCACTCCCAACTTTATTTGCCGGCAGAACACCAACCCATTTGTCTTCATCCAAAATAATCAAGGAATAATCCTCAAATCGATCTTTATGATAATCCATAAAATCACGATGGAACAGAAACGTAGCATTTTTGGCTTGACCAATAAAGGTATTCCACTTAGTATAATCACTTTCCTGATATTGTCGAACGGAATAATTTTTCACTCTTTAGTTTTAGACCTCGTGAAATTAAGCTTTTTTATTTGTTTTCGAAAGTAGGTAAATACCATTTAAACTTAACAGCCATCAAACGAAAGAATATAATTACTAACGAGGTTGTTATGTATAAAAAACTATCTTCAAGATTGAATTTTTTTAAGATAAAAAATACGACACCTCCAACTATGCAAATGGTTGCATATATTTCCTTTCTAAATATAACGGGAATTTCGGCACATAACATATCTCGGATTACTCCTCCAAAACAGGCTGTCATCGTTCCCAACGCGATACATACTAAGGGATGTAAACCAACATTAATACCTTTTTCAAGACCGACTAAAGTAAAAACTCCCAATCCAATTGTATCAAACAGCAAGAGTGAAGTTCGTAATTTATCGAATTTTTTTCTGAATAACACTGCTAAAAAACTAGCAATACAGATTGCATAAACATACTCGAGATCAAGCATCCATCCCACGGGCGTTGTCCCAATCATGACATCGCGCAAGGTTCCACCTCCAACGGCAGTCACGAAAGCAATTATAAATATGCCAAAACCATCCATTTTTTTGCTCATAGCGGTCAATGCCCCTGACATGGCAAAAGCAATTGTTCCAATGATATCTAATAAATGAAACATGCGTTTTTTTGGTTTAAATTGAGATCCTGAGTTTTATTGTCCTAAAATGACAATTGCGCCAAAATTAAAGAAAAATAGTTGTGTAAAAGTCTTCTGATAAACTTATCTGTGCAATCTCATTCTAGATTCATAAATATTCTATTCTAAACTCCTAAAACTGCATGTTCTCTACGTATCTTTGTTTAAAATAATAATTAAATTTTAGAATATCTTGAAACAAATCACTTCAGTTCAAAATCCATTCATAAAATCATTGGTATTATTACAAGAAAAGGCAAAAAACCGCAAGCAAACGGGTACTTTCATAATTGAGGGCAAAAGAGAAATTGAAATCGCAATAAAAGGTGGTTATGAGTTGGAAACGGTCTTATTTTATCCAGAGATTTGTTCTGAAACTGAAGCAAAAAAAATCGCAAAAACTGCTGACCTCATAGAAATCAACAAAGATGTATTTCAAAAACTGGCGTATCGCGATACGACCGAAGGTGTCTTGGCTGTAGCCAAAACAAAATCACTACAGTTATCTGATTTAGTTTTGTCCGATAACCCACTAATTTTAGTGGCTGAAGCGCCAGAAAAACCCGGGAATATAGGAGCTTTATTGCGAACTGCTGATGCTGCAAATCTGGATGCCGTTATCATAGCAAATCCCAAAAGTGATTTATATAACCCTAACATTGTACGCTCTAGTGTGGGTTGTCTGTTTACCAACCAAATTGCGACTGGGACAACTGACGAAATCATTACTTTTTTGAAAGAACGAAAAATCAACTTTTATTGCGCTACTTTACAAAATTCGACATCATACCATACTCAGGACTACACGGCTCCAACTGCTTTGGTTGTGGGAACAGAGGCAACTGGTTTAACGCAAGAATGGCGTGAAGCCGCTACCCAAAATATAATCATTCCGATGCAAGGAGAAATTGACAGCATGAACGTTTCTGTTGCTGCGGCTATATTAATATTTGAAGCCAAAAGACAACGTGGCTTTTAGATCGTAGATTAATGATTAAAATAATGTTGACCTAAACCACTTATCAATGATTTTCGTTATCTGAATTTGCGAAGGTGGAAGGAGTAGCATCCTGAAAAAAAATAAATTTCTTAAATTAAAATTATGAAAAATAAATTATTTCTAATATTTGCATTAATTGCAACCACTATTTCTTTTGCGCAAATAAGTTCAGTCCAAGTCGGTGAATTGGTTAGTCGTACCATTGAAACTTTTAATGTGCCCGGAATCGCGGTCGCAATTGTGAAAGACGGGAAAGTTATTTTGGCAGAAGGTTATGGTGTAAAATCGATTGAGACAAAAGAAAAGGTAGATGCAAATACCCTTTTTGGTATTGCTTCAAATAGCAAAGCGTTCACTAGTGCAGCTCTAGCTATGCTAGTTGATGAAGGAAAAATAAAATGGGATGACAAAGTCATCAAATACCTTCCTGATTTTAAAATGTATAATGATTATGTAACCCAAGAATTTACGATACGGGATTTATTGACTCATAGAAGTGGTCTTGGTCTGGGCGCGGGAGACTTAATGATCTGGCCTGACGGAAGTAATTTTGACGTACAAGATATCATTCACAATTTACAGTACTTGAAGCCTGTTTCTGCCTTCAGAACAAAATATGATTATGATAATTTATTATATATAGTTGCCGGAGAAGTAATACATGTGGTTAGCGGGGAAAGCTGGTGCGACTTTGTCGAAGAGCGCATCATGAAACCATTAGAAATGAATAATAGCGTGGCTTCATTTGTTCGATTAAAGGACACCACCAATATAATAGCTCCCCATGTGCCTATTGACGGAAAATTAAAAGTAATAAAACGCTACCAAAACCAACTTTTTGATGCTGCAGCCGGAATTTACTCTAGCGTAAACGATTTGAGCAAATGGGCTATTATGCAAATGAATAATGGACAATATGGACCTGATAACAAACAATTATTCTCTGAAAAGGAACATGCTGAAATGTGGACACCGCAAACTATCATACCTATTAAGACAACAGCCCCATATAATTCTCATTTTAGAGCTTATGGATTAGGATGGTTTTTGAGCGATGTAAAAGGATACAAAGAAGTAACACATACTGGCGGACTAGAGGGTATTGTAACACAAACTACCTATTTTCCTGAATTGAAATTGGGGATTATAGTATTGACCAATCAACAATCTGGCGCTGCATTTAACGCAATCACCAATACCATAAAAGACAGTTATCTTGGCATAAAATCGGAAGATTATGTAGCTCTTTACAGCAACCGTATAAAAGCGAATGAAGATTCCGCTGATAAAGTCACCGATGAAGTTTGGGCTGCAGTTGCAAAAAACATGAAGAACAAAGTTACGCCTGACTACAAAACTATTGCAGGAACTTATACAGACAGTTGGTTTGGAGATATTACAATCAAAGAGAAAAAAGGAAAAATTTTCTTTGAATCTGATCGCTCTTCACAGCTTAAAGGAGAAGTTTTTTACTACAAAGAAGGCAACTATGTTGTAAAATGGGATAATGCTTATCTGCATGCAGATGCTCATCTTTTTTTTAAATTTAATGAACTTGGAAAAGCGACCTCATTAAAAATGAACCCTATTTCTGATTTAACCGATTTTAGTTACGATTTTCAGGATTTGGATTTTACAAAAACAGACACTAATTAGCACTAAAACAGCTTAAAAATTGAATTTAATATTTTAATTTTGAGTATTGATTTATCTATTGCATATATGTAAACTTATAGTTATTTTTAGAAAATGAACCATGCCGCTATGACAGAAATTGATATAGAAAAAGAAAATAAAGCGATTGCTCAGGAATACAAAGAATTACTTCGAATTAGTTACCAAACCTTATCTCCAGAAGAAAAAAAACTGATACGTAAAGCTTTTGATGTTTCTGTAGAAGCCCATAAAGACCAGCGAAGAAAATCGGGCGAGGCCTATATTTTCCATCCAATTGCCGTGGCGAAAATTGTCGCTTCCGAAATTGGATTGGGAGCAACATCTATTGCCGCAGCATTATTACATGATGTGGTTGAAGACACTCCCACTACCGTAAAAGATATAGAGCGAATATTTAATCCAAAAGTAGCGCAACTTGTCGAGGGCCTAACTAAAATAGCACTTGTCCAAAAGGACATGAATGTGTCTATGCAAGCCGAGAATTTTCGCAAAATGCTATTGACACTTAATGATGATGTACGCGTAATACTTATAAAAATTGCAGATAGATTGCATAACATGCAAACTATGGAGTCAATGGACGACTATAAACAAGTTAAAATTGCTTCAGAAACACTCTATATTTATGCTCCTTTAGCACATCGTTTGGGTTTATACAATATTAAGTCAAAGTTGGAAGACTTAGGTTTAAAATACACTGAACCTGCAGTTTACAATGAAATTGTAAGTAAAATAAAAGAAACCAAAGAACAGCAAGATGGGTATATTAAGGATATTTCGGATATCCTTAAAACTTCATTAGATAATGAAGCAATAGACTATGTTATAAAAGGACGCCCAAAGTCCATCTATTCGATTCGGAGGAAAATGGAAGCACAAAACGTAAGCTTTGATGAAGTTTACGATAAGTTTGCCCTACGAATTGTTTACAAGTCCACCCCGCATGAAGAAAAATTTCTGGCATGGAAAATATACTCTATAGTAACTGATCACTACAGGCCGAGCCCCAGTCGTTTGCGTGATTGGATTTCATCACCAAAGTCTACTGGTTATGAAGCCCTACATATAACTGTTATGGGACCAAAGGGACGATGGGTCGAAGTTCAGGTGCGAAGCGAACGTATGGATGAAATTGCAGAGAAAGGCTATGCAGCGCATTATAAATACAAAAATGGAAACTCTGAAGAAGGTAGCCTAGACAATTGGTTGAATTTACTAAAAGAAGCCCTAGAAAATTCAGAAACCAGCGCAGTCGACTTTGTCGAAGATTTCAAAATGAATCTATACTCCAAAGAAATCTATGTTTTTACTCCTAAAGGCGACATCAAGTCTTTACCAAAGGGAGCAACCTCACTCGATTTTGCATTTAGTATCCATTCTGAAATAGGCATTAAAACAAGGGGGACCAGAGTAAACGGAAAGTTGGTACCACTTAATTACGAGCTAAAAAATGGTGACCAGGTCGAAATCATTACCTCTGCGAATCAAAAGCCAACTATCAACTGGCTTGATTATGTTACGACCTCCCGAG
Source organism: Flavobacterium sp. W22_SRS_FP1 (assembly GCF_052113685.1). Classification (NCBI taxonomy): domain Bacteria; kingdom Pseudomonadati; phylum Bacteroidota; class Flavobacteriia; order Flavobacteriales; family Flavobacteriaceae; genus Flavobacterium; species Flavobacterium sp. W22_SRS_FP1. The sequence goes on along the minus strand of NZ_JBGQOE010000007.1, from coordinate 5,195 downwards.
CAAAAAATAAAATCAGGAATGTACTGAACGAAAATACCAAAAAAATTGCCGAAGATGGGAAAGAGCTGTTAACTCGTAAACTTAAACATCTTAAAGTCACTATAAACGAATCTGTTATTAATGACTTGGTTAACTTTTTTAAATTAAAAACCAGTTTGGATTTGTTTTACAGAGTTGGCGTGGGTTCAATTGAAAATCAACAACTTAAAGATTTTGCTGCACAGAGAAGTAATATTTTAATGAATTTCTTTAAAAGCAAAATCAAACGGACCGGACAAACAGCAGATGTGGACATCCACAAACAAGTATTGAATAGCAATTACGACATGCTCGTTTTTGGAAAAGAACAAGATAAATTAGATTATAAACTGTCTGCTTGTTGCAATCCTATTCCCGGAGATCCTGTTTTTGGATTTGTAACTATCAACGAAGGAATTAAGGTTCATAAAAAAGATTGCCCGAATGCTATCGCCATGCAATCCAATTACGCGTATCGCATTATGCAAGCAAAATGGATTGATTCGTCTCAACAAGAGTTTAAAGCGATTCTTAATATCACGGGAATGGACACTTTAGGACTTACAAATCAGCTGACTAAGGTTATATCGAATAATATGCATGTTAATATACAGAGTATATCATTAAACGGCGAAGCCGGACTCTTTAAGGGTCAAGTTATAGTAATTGTCAAGAACATCACTATCTTGAAAAAATTGATAGATAATATCAAAAAAATTGATGGAGTTGATAAGGTGACAAGAATTTATAAAAATTAGTCATTGACTGTCAAAGGTCCATAGTAGATGTTAAAAAAAATTATTTAATCATAAAAGTATTTAATCCGCCTTTATTCCCTCTTAGGGAGTCAAGAGGCTGAAAAAATTCATTATATTTGCCAAATATGACACTCATTTCCACAGATAACAACAAAAACCAAGAAATTGTAAAAAATGTTTTTACAATGTATCTTGAAAAAAAAGGGCATAGGAAAACTCCTGAACGTTACTCTATCCTTCAGGAAATTTATGAAAGCGAAGAACATTTTGACATAGAAAATCTCTATATCAAAATGAAAAACAAAAACTACCGCGTCAGTAGGGCTACATTATACAATACTATAGAACTGTTACTAGACTGTGCTTTGGTCCGTAAACATCAGTTTGGTCAAAATCAGGCGCATTACGAAAAGTGCTATTTCGACAAACAACACGATCATATTATCATGACCGATACTGGCGAAGTAATCGAATTTTGCGATCCAAGAATACAAACAATCAAAAGTACAATTGAAGAAATCTTTGATATTGAAATAACCAATCATGCCTTATACTTTTATGGGGTAAAAAAGGTTCCGCAATCAGATTCTGATATTTAGGAAATAATAGAAACAGCTTTCAAGCTGTTCATCAAAAAAAAAAAATTAACTACAAACAATAAATAGAATGGCCGTAGATTTATTACTAGGATTACAATGGGGAGATGAAGGAAAAGGAAAGATCGTTGATGTTCTTACTTCAAATTATGATATTATTGCTCGTTTTCAAGGGGGACCAAACGCTGGACACACTTTAGAATTTGATGGAATAAAACATGTACTTAGAACCATTCCTTCAGGAATTTTTCACAAAACAGCTGTAAACGTAATCGGAAACGGGGTAGTTATAGACCCTGTAGTGTTCCAAAAAGAAATTGAAGGTCTTGCTAAATTTAATTTAGATATTAAAAGCAAATTAATCATTTCAAGGAAAGCGCATTTAATTTTACCAACACACCGTTTATTAGATGCTGCTTCTGAAGCATCAAAAGGTAAGGCAAAAATTGGTTCTACCCTTAAAGGTATTGGACCAACTTACATGGACAAAACCGGTAGAAACGGGATTCGTGTAGGAGATATAGAACTAGAAGATTTCAAAGAAAGATATAGAGCACTTGCTGACAAACATGAATCGATGATTGCTTTTTATGATGTAAACATTCAATACAACTTAGAAGAACTTGAAAAAGAATTTTTTGAATCTATCGAAGAATTAAAAAAATTAGATTTTATTGATAGTGAAGAATACTTACACCAAGCTCAAAAAGCCGATAAATCAATTTTATGTGAGGGAGCGCAAGGTTCATTACTTGATGTTGATTTTGGAACGTATCCATTTGTAACTTCATCAAATACAACTGCTGCAGGTGCTTGCACAGGGTTAGGAATTGCTCCTAATAAAATAAAAGAAGTATACGGAATCTTCAAAGCATATGTAACTCGTGTAGGTAGCGGACCATTCCCTACTGAACTTTTTGATGAAGACGGTACCACAATGGCACGCGTAGGAAATGAATTTGGCTCGGTAACAGGAAGACAAAGACGTTGTGGATGGTTAGACTTAGTAGCATTAAAATATGCTATTCAAGTAAACGGAGTAACGCAATTAATGATGATGAAGGGCGATGTTCTTTCTGGATTTGAAACGTTGAAAGTATGTACTGACTACAATTATAAAGGAGAAAAGATTGCTCATTTCCCTTACAACATTGAACCAGAGAATGTAACTCCAGTTTATAAAGAATTTAAAGGTTGGAAAGCAGATTTAACCGGTATGACAACATACGAGGAATTGCCGATCGAACTAAAAGAGTATATCGAATATATAGAACAAGAAGTTGAAGTTCCTATAAAAATAGTTTCTGTAGGACCCGACAGAAAGCAAACGATACTTAAATAAAGTAATTAACGTCCCGATATCTCGGGACGTTTTTTTTTTATAAAAAAATGTATTTTTACAATTCAGAATTTAAATTTGTAAAACTATAATTTAATGATTCATCCTAAAAAAAATATTCATTTACTACTTCCCTTTCTGTTCTTAGTGTTTTTATTTTCCTGTAAAAAAGACGATTTAACAGTGGCGAACGAGAACGTACTAGAATATGAAATTTCAGGTTCTGTAATTACACATAACAATCAGCCCATACAACTTATTGGAGCAAATGCCTTTCATGTTTTTAGTGTTGGAAGTGAAGATATGAAAAGTTGGAACTTGGACATCACAAGAGAATTCGTGGGCAATGCCAAAGAAACTCCAATTACTGGAGGTCCAATTCAGTCCTCAAACGGTTCTTATTTATATTCCTTGCAAAGTATCGTCGATGACAACCGGATGCACAACCGTGTCACAATACTTTGCGCCTTTGGTTGGGACGGAAACAATGCGACTGAATTTACAGGAAAAAACCCCACACAATCATTCTGGTGGAGTGATTATAAACTAAAGTTAGCACAATGGGCCATTCAATTCAAAAATCAAGCTGACGTTTGGATAGAAGTTTGGAATGAACCTTATAGATACGATAGAGCCGATGGCTATACGGACAGCATCTGGATGGACGACATGAATGAACTGACTACAATAATTCGAAGTACAGCAAATACCAATATTATCTTAATTCCTTGCGCTGAGCAAGGTCAAGACGAAAGTGTATTATTAAATAAAGGAACTGAATTCTTAAAGAATAAATCTAATATTTTATTTGACATTCATGCGTATGAAAAATGGCTATTGGACAGTCCGAGTTCCATTGATAATCGACTCTCTCAATTACAAAACAAAAAATTACCCCTTATTTTTGGAGAAACTGCGCCACTTAATGCAAGTGTTCTGATGAATCCCAAACCGTTTCTGGACCTACTTTCTACCCGCGGACTTTCGGTTTGCGCATGGGTGTGGAAAAAAGACGAGAATGATCCAGACGCATTACTTACTAGTTCTGGTCTACCAAACGACAATAACAATAATTTGTGGGGAACTAGCTTTAAAAATCTCAGTTCAATGCCCAGAAATCCTTAAATTTACCTTTTAATAATTCCAAATAAAACGAATGCAAAACCCCGAAATAAAAATCAAAAAAACCGATTTACTATCTGACAATTGGTACGTACTAAACAAAGTAACTTTCGACTATCAAAAAAATGACAATTCTTGGATTACCCAAAAAAGAGAAGTTTATGACAGAGGAAATGGATCTGCGATACTACTTTACAATACAAAACAAAAAACAGTCATACTAACACGCCAGTTTCGTTTACCAACCTACCTGAACGGAAACAAATCAGGAATGATGATTGAAGTTTGTGCGGGCATGCTAGACCAAGACAATCCCAAACAATGCATCATCAGAGAAACAGAAGAAGAAACTGGATATCGTCTAACTAAAGTTCATAAAGTTATGGAAAGCTATATGTCTCCTGGTGCCGTAACTGAAATTCTACATCTTTTTGTTGGAGAATATGACGAATCGTTGAAAGTAAATGAAGGCGGCGGAGTAGCACATGAAGAGGAAAACATTGATGTCATGGAAATGTCTTATGACCAAGCTTATGCGATGATTGCGTCTGGAGAAATAAAAGATGCTAAAACGATTATACTTTTGCAATATGCCAAAATAAATAATCTTGTTTGATAAAAATCACATGAATAATCAAACAAAAGGAGTTCTTTTTGCATTGACCGCTACCTTGCTGTGGTCCGTGAATATGGTAATTGCTAGCGGAATAAAAGGCCATATCCCTCCAGTTGGTTTGGCATTCTGGAGATGGACCATTGCTTCCACAGCTCTCGCAGCTTTTGCCTTGCGAAGTACTCTAAAAAACAAAACGATTTTACTCCAAAACAAAGGGTATTTGATAATAACGGCAATTTTAGGAGTCACCATCTTTAACACCTTAATTTACTTTGCTGGTAAAACAACTTCAGCGGTCAATTTATCTTTGATAGCGATTTCAATCCCCATATTTATTGTTGCTATATCTCGGATTGTATTTAAAGAAAAAGTTTCTGCTATCAAAATGGTAGGGATCGCCACCATTATAACTGGTGTTCTGGTACTAATTACTAAAGGTTCTATACAATCCTTGCTCGAAATAAATTTTACTATTGGAGATTTATTAATGCTTTTAGCCTGCTTTTTTTTTGCTTGCTATACCATTTTGGTCCGACTAAAACCAAAAGAAATTCCATCAAAGGTGTTTTTATTTACCATCTTTATTATAGGAACTATTCTACTACTACCTTTTTATATTTGGGAACATTTATATTATAATCAAGTTACATTTGACTCCACCACCATTTATGGTCTAACCCCCTAATAATCGGACTTTAACATTTTAAGTTTTACAAACATACAAAATAAGTAAATATCTTTGCTTT
>NZ_JBGQOE010000006.1:0-137959 GCF_052113685.1 Flavobacterium sp. W22_SRS_FP1 | reverse complement strand
GAAACATTGTTCTCTCAATTATGCGACCAATTTATGATTAGACGAAATTACGCGAAATCTTTTCAAGGCTTTAAAACCAGAATTTTAGCAAAAATAACAGCATTAACTTTGGTGCAATTCATCAATAAATTTATTTTTGAGAGACCAATAAATAATATCAAAACACAAATAATTTAATTACACCCAACGGGTTATATTAAAACAATTAATTTATTGTTTCTTACTTCCATCTATAATAGCTCCGGTTCCAGCTCCAACACCAGCTCCAGCGAGACCACCGATTATAGCTCCCTGTCCTTTTTTCTTACTGATAATTGCTCCAGTCACTGCACCAACTCCAGCGCCAATTACGGCTCCTTTTGCGGCACCACTCCAGCCCTTTTTCTCCGTCACTGTTGTAGTTGTTGTACTACTGTTTGCCGGTTGATTCACAACAACCTCTTTTTGCGCTGCTACGTTGCTCATTTCAATTTCCATTGAATCTATAACTCTTTGCTTTTCAACTTCGATTTTTACCGAGTCTACGCTAGCCTGTGCGGCATCTTCAACATTCATTTTTCCTTGATTTTTATAAGAAACTAAAGCTAACGCTACTAATGCAAAATATACTATTTTCATAATTGTCAAATTTAGAATTTATAACTCAGCAAAGAAACAGCCACACACTTCAAAAAAAATTATGTAATTCTCTCTATTTGTTATGAAATTTAAAGAACCACAACAATAACAAACTGCTAATTACTAGCGTAGTATTCCTGCTTTCAATATTTGACCAAAGTCATACATGTCTTCAAACGAACAGTACAAAGGCACTGGCGCAAAACGAATCACATTAGGCTCGCGCCAATCTGTAATTACACCATTTTCCATTAAATAGTCAAATAAACCGCGGCCTTCCCCATGCAGAAAAACAGATAACTGACAGCCTCTTTCAGATAGATTCGATGGTGTAATAATTTCGAAACTACTATCTACCTCCTTAGCTATTTCTTGAAGGATAAACTCAAGATAAGCCGTTAATTTATCTCTTTTTTCGATTATCGCATCCATTCCTATTTCGTCAAACATATCCACGGAAGCCAAATAAGGCGCTAAAGATAGAATAGGTATATTACTAATTTGCCAACCCTCTGCTCCCTTAACAGGATCAAAAGTTTGTTCCATTTTAAAACGGCGTTCCTTATTATGCCCCCACCAACCAGCAAATCTGGGCAAATCTGCATTGTTGTGGTGTTTCTCATGTATAAAACATCCAGAAGCATTACCCGGTCCTGAATTCATGTATTTATAACTGCACCAAGAAGCAAAATCAGCATCCCAGTCATGAAGTTCTAATTTTATATTTCCCACAGCATGCGCTAAGTCCCAACCCACTACTGCTCCAGCATCATGTCCCGCTGCAGTTATTGTTTTCATGTCAAAAACCTGGCCGGTGTAATAGTTAACACCTCCAATTAAGACCAAAGCGAGTTCATCGCCTACTTCCGCAATTTTAGCTAATACATCTTCTAACCGAATGTTATGTTCTCCCTCTCTTATCTTAATTTCAACAATTGCATCCTCTGATTTGTACCCGTGAAAATCCACTTGACTTTGAAACATGTATTGATCTGAAGGAAAGGCTTTTTCTTCGCAAATGATCTTGTATCTTGATTTTGTAGGTCTGTAAAAAGAAACCATCAGTAAATGAAGATTTACCGTTAGGGTATTCATCACTGTTACTTCTGAAGGCAGTGCGCCCACAATTTTACCCAACGGCTTTGCAAAACGTTCGTGGTAATCCCACCATGGCTTTTCGGCATAAAAATGTCCTTCAACGGCTAGATTAGCCCAATCATCCATAACTTCATCCACATACGCCTTTGTTCTTTTGGGCTGTAAACCCAAAGAATTACCCGTAAAATAAATCACTTTTTCCCCGTTTACTTTAGGAAAAATAAATTCATCTCTATATTTATTCAGTTTGTCTTGTGAGTCAAGTTGCTGTGCGAATTCTTTACTGTTTTCGAAAGTCATTGTTTGATTTATTAGTGTTGTAAAAATAGTGAAAAGAAGTTAGTTAGCAGGGGAAAACAGGGAAAAGGGACACTGCGAAATACTAAAAACATTCGTTATCCGCCGCGTTAGGGATGGCAATGGAAAGCTTTATTGCCGAAACCATTAGTAATACGGCAAGGAGGAAGCGACCAAAGGAAGCTCCCGGACTGCCAGTATTACTCCGGTTGCGGCAATAAACTTGAAATGTACAGCCCGTAAACGCCCAAAAAAAAAATCTCGACATTGCTGACGAGATTTAGTGAATTAACCTTTATTACTTATTAGATGATTAACATCGCATCACCGTATGAATAGAATTTATATTCTTCTTTGATCGCTTCTTCATAGGCTCTTTTCATTAAATCATGTCCACAAAATGCAGAAACCATCATTAATAAAGTAGATTTTGGCGTGTGAAAGTTGGTGATCATACAAGTAGGAATCGTAAACTCATGAGGAGGGAAAACGAATTTGTTTGTCCAACCATCAAAAGGATTTAACGTTCCATGTGACGAAACTGAGCTTTCTACAGCACGCATTGAGGTTGTCCCCACTGTGCAAATGCGTTTTTTTCTTGATTTTGCGTCATTAACAATATCACAGGCTCCTTGAGTAATTTTTAATTCCTCAGAATCCATTTTGTGTTTTGACAAATCCTCAACCTCAACTGGATTGAAAGTTCCCAAGCCTACGTGAAGCGTAACCTCAGCAAAGTTAATTCCTTTAATTTCCAATTTTTTTAATAAATGTTTAGAGAAGTGCAATCCTGCAGTAGGTGCTGCAACAGCCCCTTCTTCTTTAGCATAAATAGTTTGGTAACGCTCCGCATCTTCTGGAGTTACATCTCTGCTTATATATTTAGGGATTGGAGTTTCCCCCAATTCCGTTAATTTTTTTCTGAATTCTTCATATGAACCATCGTAAAGGAAACGTAATGTTCTTCCACGAGAAGTAGTGTTGTCAATAACCTCAGCTACTAATGAATCATCATCCCCGAAATATAATTTATTTCCGATTCTGATTTTACGTGCTGGATCTACTAAAACATCCCAAAGACGTTGTTCTGCATTTAATTCTCTAAGTAAAAAAACTTCAATTCTTGCACCTGTTTTTTCTTTGTTACCATATAAACGGGCTGGGAAAACTTTAGTGTTATTTAAAATTAAAACATCTCCATCATCAAAATAATCAATTACATCTTTGAACGTCTTGTGTTCGATCGTTTGTTTTTTACGATCAATAACCATTAAACGGGCTTCATCTCTATGTTCAGAAGGAAATTCTGCAAGAAGCTCTTTTGGTAAATCAAATTGAAATTGTGATAGTTTCATCTTTATTTTTTTGTTTAAAAATTTAAAGTGCAGTGGCTATTAATTTAGCACCACCATTAAACTTATTTAAGGATGCAAATATACGACTGTGAGATAGGCGTTGTCAAGTGTTTTGCTGTTTATTTTACTCAAGAGAACTTTAAGCCCTTACAAATTAGCGCCTAAAGGCCATAATCAGTGACAATCTCTAATTAATATCCGAAATAGAAAAACCTAATTTTGTCATATCTCCCCAAAAACCGGGGTAGGATTTAGACACTACCTCGGCATTTTCGATTATTATAGGCACTTTTAATGCCAAGGGAGCAAATGCCATTGCCATTCTGTGGTCATTATAGGTGGCAATTTTCACATTATGGTTTATATCTGAAGTCGCAACAAGGGTCAGACTATCATTAGTAACAGAAATAGTAGCTCCTAATTTTGTCAACTCTATACGCAACGCTTCCAGTCTATCCGTTTCTTTAATTTTTAAGGTATGAAGCCCCGTTAAATGACAGCCAATTCCTAAACCTAAACAACTAACAACGATAGTTTGTGCAATATCTGGCGTGTTGTTTAACTCAAAACTTACCGTTTCAGGTTTAAAGTTAGTATCCTTTGTAAGTGTCAAAGAATTATTTTCGAATTGAGAATTAACACCCATCTGTTTATAGATTTCGACTAAAGCAGAATCTCCTTGGAGGCTATTTTCTTTGTAACTGTTTAATGTAACCGAAGCGGTATCCGCTAGAGCTACTAAACTAAAAAAGTAAGAGGCAGAACTCCAATCCGATTCTACCACCATTTCTTTAGTCTCCACTTCCTGTTTTGGATACACTTTGATCACGTTCCCTTCAAAACTTGTTTTAATATCCAAATCATTTAGCAAAGCCAATGTCATTTTGATATAAGGAACTGATGTAATCTCACCCACCAAATTTATTTCGATTCCGTTTTCTAATTTTGGCGCCACTAGCATTAAAGCCGAAATATACTGACTGCTTACATTTGCAGGAATATTTACCTTTGAAGCAGTTATTTTTTGTCCTTTGATTCGAATGGGTGGATAGCCTTCTTCTTTTTCATAGGTGATTTTTGGACCTAATTGCTCTAGCGCTTCCACTAAAACTTTGATTGGACGTTCAGTCATTCGTTGTGAACCAGTCAAAACTACTTCACGACCATCATTTACAGCAAAGTAAGCCGTAAGAAAGCGCATCGCTGTTCCGGCATGATGGATATCTACTATTTCTTCATTTCCTTTCAATGCTTTTTGCATCACCTCGCTGTCGTCAGAATTTGATGTGTTCGCTAATGTAATATTAGGGAAAAGAGCTTGTAACAATAAGAGACGATTTGTTTCGCTTTTAGATCCTGTAACGGCAATATCAGCCTGCAAATTAGAATGGGAAGTTTGTAACAGTAAATTCATGTTTTTAATTATCAGTTATGAATTATAATTATTTCTTACAACTCAAACAATTTAGGCCGCAATTTACTACTCCTCAATTATAATTCATAATTTAAAAATCACATTATTTAAGTTTATCGTTGTTTTTGTGACGGTCTTTATCGCGAATGGATTTAAAATCCATTTTCTTATCGAATGCAGCTTGTAAATCAATTCCTGTTTGATTTGCCAAACACATCACCACAAAAACGACATCGGCTAATTCTTCTCCTAAGTCTTTGTTCTTGTCGCTTTCTTTCTCGGATTGTTCTCCGTAACGACGGGCAATAATGCGGGCTACCTCTCCTACTTCTTCAGTAAGTTGTGCCATATTAGTCAGTTCGTTAAAGTACCGAACGCCGTGTTCTTTGATCCAGTTGTCTACGTCTAATTGGGAATTTTTCAAGTTCATTTTATTCTCTATTTTTACTATCTATAATTATCGTAACTGGTCCATCGTTCAGCAAACTGACTTTCATGTCTGCTCCAAAAACACCTGTTTGTATTTTCTTTCCCAATTCTAATTCTAATTTCTGGACAAATTTTTCATACAACGGAATGGCAACGGCTGGTTTTGCTGCCTTAATATAGGATGGTCGATTGCCTTTTTTTGTGGTGGCATGAAGTGTAAATTGACTAACCACAATGATGTCTCCATCTATGTCTGCAATCGATCGATTCATCACCTGGTTCTCATCCTCAAAAATACGGATTTTAGTAATTTTGCCAACCAGCCAATCAATATCTTCCTGTAAATCAACCGCTTCGATTCCGATTAAGATTAATAATCCTTTTTGAATATCTGCGACAATTTTATTTTCAATGGTAACGGATGCGGAAGAAACTCTTTGGAGGACAATTTTCAAAATAATGGTGAATTATAAATTATGAATAGTGATAGTGCTACTTTCTATTTTCGTCACTGATTGCTCGATCCTCATTATGAATGTCAGTACGATAATTTTCATCATCCCCTTCTAACAGTTTTAGATAACTATTGTAGCGTGACCAGGCTATTTCATCTCTTTCCAATGCTTCTTTCACAGCACACTTTGGTTCGTCTTTATGCAAACAGTTGTTGAATTTACACTGCTCTTTTAATTTAAAGAATTCAGGGAAATAACCACTAATCTCTTCTTTTTCCATATCGACAATTCCAAAACCTTTGATTCCTGGCGTATCAATAATTTTCGCATCAAAAGATAAATCATACATTTCGGCAAAAGTCGTTGTATGTTGTCCTTGCTTGCTTGCTTCAGAAATGGTTTTTGTTTTTAAATGTAAAGAAGGTTCCATCGCGTTGACCAGCGTTGACTTCCCTACTCCTGAATGTCCAGAGAACATGCTTACTTTACCAATCATCAGTTCTTTTAATTTATCAATTCCCTTCATCTCTGTCGAAGAAACACGCAAGCATTGATAACCGATTTCCTGGTACACATGCTGCATGTACAATTGTTCATCAAGTGTAGCTTCATCAAAAGTATCGATTTTATTAAAAACTAATATTGTTTCTATGCCATATGCTTCGGCTGTAACCAGAAAGCGATCAATAAAATTAAACGTTGTTGGGGGGTTATTAATAGTCACTAGTAGGAAAACCCGATCAATATTTGACGCAATAATATGCATTTGATGGGACAAGTTCACTGATTTACGAACGATATAATTCTTTCTCTCGTGAATATTATTGATAGTTCCAGTTACGGTATCTGACGATTCTTCGAGTTCATAATCCACAACGTCACCTACAGCAATAGGGTTAGTACTTTTGATTCCCTTGATTCGGAATTTTCCTTTCATGCGGCATTCAATAAAATCTCCTTGTTGGGATTTTACGGTGTACCAACTTCCTGTAGATTTGTATACTAGTCCTGTCATGCTGCAAAGATAAAATATTGTTTGAAGTTTTGAAGTTTAAAGTTTGAAGTTTTTGAAACAACCCTGAATAAAAAATCCCCACAACTTTAAAGCAAAAGCTGTGGAGATTCCTGTTTTTGATATTGGTCTAATTATCCGTTAATCACTTTTTCTTGGTGAACGATACTTTCTTGGTGAATTGCTTTAAACATTCTAAGCACAAACTCCTCAGAAAGCCCTTTTTGCTCTCCATCCAGAATCATTTTTCCTAGAATTTCATTCCAACGGGTATTTTGAAGTACTGCAACGTTAGATCCTTTTTTTACCTGACCTATTTCGTCAGCCACTTTCATTCTTTTACCTAATGTTTCTAAAAGGGAGGCATCGAGAACATCAATATTCGCTCTTAACTTACTCATCCTTTTAGTGTATTCATCAGACACATCATTTAATTCTCTAACTTTTAAGTCAACGAAAATTTTCTTCAAAGCTGTTGGCGTAACTTGTTGTGCCGCATCGCTCCACGCATTGTCTGGATCAAAATGTGTTTCGATAATCATTCCGTCATAATTCAAGTCTAAGGCTTGTTGCGTAACTTCAAGAATCATCTCACGATCTCCAGTAATGTGAGATGGATCAATAATTAATGGTAAATCAGGAAATCTATTCTGTAATTCAATAGCAATCTGCCATTCTGGAATGTTTCTGTATTTTGTTTTTTCGTAAGTAGAAAAACCTCTGTGAATAACTCCCAATTTCTCTATTCCTGCATTGTACAAACGTTCTACTCCACCTAACCATAAAGACAAATCTGGGTTAACAGGATTTTTTACCAATACAATTTTTTTAGTTCCTTGTAACGCATCTGCGAGTTCTTGCATAGCAAATGGATTTACCGTTGTTCTTGCACCAACCCATAAAACATCAATATCATATTCTAATGCCAATTTCACGTGAGCTGCATTAGCAACTTCTGTTCCCATTAACAATCCTGTTTCTTCTTTTGCTTTTTTTAACCATTTCAAGCCTATTTCCCCAACACCTTCAAACCCTCCTGGACGTGTTCTTGGTTTCCAAATTCCAGCTCTAAAAACACTTACATCTGAATCTTTCAATTCATGAGCTATTTTCAATACTTGTTCTTCAGTTTCAGCGCTACATGGTCCAGCGATTACAAATGGGTGAGATAAATTGAAATCTTTCAACCATGTTCTCATTTCTTTTTTGTTTTCCATCTTATTTTTAGTTTAGTTTTTATTATTGTTTCTCCCCTCCCTCAATGGGCAGGGGATTTTTATGTTTTACTATTTTTTTAACAAATGCTTATTTTAGCATTCCGTTTAATATCTCTTTTATTTTATTCACACTTTTCATTTCCTCATATATAGCATCGTAGTCTTCACTAATCAGCAAGTCTTTAAAATGAGTCAGGTTTGAAATATATTCTTCCAATGTTTCTATGACCTGATCTTTATTTTGCTTAAAAATGGGCGTCCACATAGCCGGTGAACTTTTGGCCAAGCGCACTGTACTCTCAAATCCACTTCCCGCCATGTCAAAGATATCTTGCTCATCTTTTTCTTTGTTTATTACTGTTTTTCCAAGCATAAAAGCACTAATATGAGACAAATGAGACATATAAGCAATATGCTTGTCATGCGATTTAGGTTCCATATACCGGATTCTCATCCCGATGGCTTTGAAAAGATCCAACGCTTTTTCCTGTAGTTTGAAAGCGGTTCGCTCCACCTCACAAATAATATTCGTTTTCCCTTGAAACAAGCCCGATATTGCCGCTGAGGGTCCTGAAAATTCTGTCCCTGCAATTGGATGCGTTGCGATAAAATTCCTTCTTTTGGGATGGTTTGTTACTGATTCACATATTAGTGTTTTCGTAGAACCCACTTCAAAAACAATGGTGTTTTCACCAATCAAATCAAGTACCTCAGGTAACACAGTTAGCGCTACATCAACAGGAACAGAGACGATTACGAAATCTGCATCTGACACATTCTCTAATATCGAAGTCTCATCAATTACACCCAATGCTAATGCTTTCTGCAAATGATCTTCATTAGTGTCAACTCCGTAAACGGTAGATTCCGGGTACAGTATTTTGATGTCCAATCCCATAGATCCACCAATCAATCCAATTCCTATTATGTAAATTTTCATTTAATTAAATCTATCAATTACTTCTTGTACTTTTTCTTCCTTTACACATAATGCAAATCGAACATATCCTTCTCCATTGCTTCCGAAAATTGTTCCCGGTGCGATAAATAGATGCTTTTCATGTAAAATCTGGTCGATAAACTTTTCAGAGGAAGTTATCCCTTCTGGCAGTTTGGCCCAAACAAACAATCCAACGCCTTCTTTGTACACCTTACAATTTAATTTTTCGGCCAATTGTTCCGTCAAAACTCGGCGTTTCTTGTAAATCTCATTCATCGAATCAAACCAAGACTTGTCGCTGTTCAAAGCAGCAATTGCTCCTTTTTGGATCCCAAAAAACATTCCGCTATCCATATTGCTTTTCACTTTCAAAATGGCATCAATACATTCGGCATTTCCCAAAACCATTCCAACTCTCCAGCCTGCCATATTAAAGGTCTTGCTCAAAGAATTAAGCTCCAGTGCCACATCCTTTGCTCCTTCAACCTGCAGCAAACTCATTGGATTATCATTCAAAACAAAACTATATGGATTGTCATTAATCAATAATATTTGGTGCTTTTTGGCGAAAGCCACTAACTTTTCAAATAAGGCAATACTTCCTCTAGCTCCGGTAGGCATATGCGGATACCCAATCCACATTATCTTCACTTTAGTTAAATCTAACTTTTCCAAGGCTTCAAAGTCAGGTGCCCAATTGTTTTCCTCTTTCAAATCGTAATAAACAGGAACTGCCCCTACTAAATTAGTCACAGAAGTATAGGTAGGATAACCTGGATTTGGAATCAAAACCTGATCTCCTTCATTTAGGAAAGCAAGAGATATGTGCATGATTCCTTCCTTAGAACCCATTAAAGGCAAGATTTCAGTATTGGGATTCAATGCCACATCGTAGTTATTTTCATAAAAATCAGCCATTCCTTTTCTTAATTCTGGCAATCCTTGATAACTTTGGTAACCATGAGCATTTTCATCTTGCATTGCAAGAACCACTGCATCAATAACTTCTTGTGAAGGTTGTAAATCAGGACTTCCGATTCCCATATTTATAATTGGCTTCCCTTCTGACGCCAATTGTCTGACTTCTCTCAACTTAGATGAGAAGTAATATTCTTCGACAGTATCTAACCTCTTTGCGGTTGTAATCATGGTTTTGTGTTTTTATATTCACCTAATACCTTAAAGTATTCTGCCATTATTTCTAATAATGATTTTGCTTTTGAATAATCAGCATATCTTTCGAAAGTAACATCTACAAAAAAAGAATATTTCCAAGGAGTTTCAATTTTTGGCAAGGACTGTATTTTTGTTAAATTCATTTTACAATCACTCATCACATTCAAAATAGCTGCTAAACTCCCCCTTTTATGATCAAGTTCAAATTTTAAAGAAGCCCTGTTTATCTCATCTTCTGCCACGAATGAATTCTCCTTCTTAATTATAACAAAACGAGTCATATTATTTTTTATCGTCTGAATTTCTGGAGCTAAAATTTCTAAACCATACATTTCAGAGGCTGTCTTACTTGCGATCGCAGCGATACCTTTTAATTGTTTCTCCTGAATTCTACGAGCCGTTTCTGCTGTATCCTTGTCTTCAACCAACTTTATGTTTGGATACTTTTTTAAGAAATCCATACACTGCAATAAAGCCATCGGATGAGAATGCACCTCTGTTATGTCTTCTATTTTTTGCCCCTTTAACGCCATCAGGTTCTGATGAATTCTTAAATAATGTTCTCCTATTATATGCAAATCGTTTTTATCAATTAACGCATAATTAGGTATAATAGGTCCCGCTATAGAGTTTTCGATTGCCATAACTGCCTGGTCGGATTTTCCTGAAAGCAAACTATCAACGAGTTCTCCAAAAGATAGACATTCATCAACAGCCACCTCTTCTTTATAATATTCTTGCACCACCTGATGGTGAAATGAACCTTTTATACCCTGTATTGCAATTTTCGCACTCATATGACCACTTTTAAGCAAAAAAAAAATCCCGATTCACATCGGGATTGTATATTTATAATTATCAATTTAATTTTCTAATTAAATAACCATACGACAATCCCTAGCTTCTTTCCAGAAGAAATAGTAAGTATTGCTAAAATAAAATCGGTTATTCAACATTGTCTTATTTTTTTCGTAATAATTTCTCTGCGAATTTATAAATAATTTTTAGCTATCCAAATAAAACAAAGAGTTTTATCAAACAAAAAAAGAATTCTCTATAAAACTGCTATTTAATTACATAATAATTAAAAAAAGCCCCCTAAACTATTATATAAGCAGCTGTATCTAAGTCGTTTCCATAACAAAAAGCACTGATTTTGTTAAATATCATCAAACTTGACTACACAGTTAAGGATTTTGAAAGCCATTTTTTACCTTCGGTAATTCGGGTAATCAGCATTGCCGAAACTACATCTCCATTAGCATTCAACAAAGTAGCCATTGGATCAACCAAAGTACCAACAATCATTGCCGCCGGCAAGGCTTGCTCCATCGGAAAACCATAAATAGTAATAGCCAGAATTTCGCCTATATACCCTCCATTTGGTATTCCGCCCTCAACGACTGAAACGATAACGGTAATTCCTATAGCAACAATCAATGTACTAGGATCGGTGAAGTCTTTCCCAAACATCGCAAAAATAACAGCTATTTTAATAATTGATGACATACTAGAACCGTCTTTATGCAAAGGCGCTCCAAGTGGGATTGCAATGTTTCGTATATGTACTGGTACCTTCATCTTCTCGGTCGCTTCAAGATTCGCAGGAATTGTAGCAATACTGCTACAAGTACCCAAAGCAGTTAATGAAGGTGTTATATTGTTACCCCAAAAAACTTTAAGCCCATTTTTCCCTCCGGCCAAAAGGGCGTATAGACTAAAAAATACAACGAAATAGAATGCACCAACTGCGTAATAGAGGCCCAATGGTTTTGCATACGCTCCAAATAATTGTGGTCCAAATATCCCTACTTGATAAGCAAAATAAGCACCTAGTCCAACTGGCGCAGCTTTCATTATGATGTGTAGCAATTGCTTCATCACTTCGTTTCCTGAATTCAAAAAAGTTCTAAAACCTTCCCCTTTTTCAGCAGATCGCAAACTAGCAAAGCCTATCAGAAAAGAAAATATAATTAATGCCAACATACTTTTTCTTGATAGTAATTCGTAAAAATCGTTGGCTGTAAGCAATTGTGTAATTTGTGAACCTCCACTGGCACTCTGCAAATTCTCCACTGGCATTTTTGAAATAATGATATCTTGATGAATTGGAAAAAGCATCACCCCAATTATCGTTAATATGGCAGAAACAAGTACCGTGCTTAAAAAAACACCTATAACAACTACAAACAACTTGCCTAATTTCTCTGACTTCTCTAAACTCGCGATCGAAGAAGCGATAGTAAAGAAAACTAACGGGATGATAGCTGTAAAAAGCAAATTCAAAAATATATCTCCAAGCGGCTTTATAACTTCTACCTCTTTTCCAAAAACCAAACCTAATATACTTCCAGCAGTTATGCCGCATAGCAACCAAATAATACCACTATACGTTTTAAACAAACTCTTCTTTTCTTCCATTTTTACAATTTTTGGCCTAATTTTTTTCTAAATGTATCACTCTATTTCTAAAATACCAATCATTTTAATAATTAAAGAACCTAAAAAAACTACTGTCTGATATTACCTGATAAAAACAATATATCAGCATTTTATTTTTACTTTTGACATAAATAACACAACATGTCACTAGAAGTAAAAAACATATCCAAAAGCTATGGCGCACAAAAAGCACTAGACAACATTTCGTTTTCAATAAAAAAGGGAGAAATCGTTGGTTTTCTGGGTCCAAATGGTGCCGGAAAATCTACTTTGATGAAAATATTGACTACCTATATCCACCCAGATGAAGGTTCAGCAAGTGTTAATGGATACGATATCACTAGCGAACAAAAAGCTGTCCAACTTTCTATAGGTTATTTGCCGGAGCACAATCCTTTGTATCTAGACTTGTACGTGCGAGAGTATCTAGCTTTCAATGCTGATGTGTACAAGGTACCCAAGTCCCACCTAGAAGAAGTGATTCAGCTGACCGGCTTAAGCGCCGAAAGTCATAAAAAAATAGGGGCGTTATCAAAAGGATACCGACAACGTGTGGGCCTTGCGAACGCGTTATTACACAATCCTGATGTTTTGATTCTTGATGAACCCACAACTGGTCTAGACCCGAACCAATTGACTGAAATTCGTAATGTGATTAAAAATGTAGGCAAGAACAAAACCGTGTTTCTTTCTACACACATCATGCAGGAGGTGGAAGCAATTTGTGACCGTGTGATTATTATTAATAATGGCAAAATTGTAGCCGATAAAAAACTGGACAATTTAATTTCCGAAAATAAGGAACAAGTTATCGAAGTCGAATTTGATTATAAAATAGAAGAACAAGCAGTTGCCAAAATTGAAAACCTTACTTCTTATAAAAATACGCATGACATGATTTGGGAGTTGACCTTTACAACTGACAAAGACATGCGCCCGACAGTCTTTGATTTTGCGACTGCAAATAGTTTAAAAACATTGCAACTCAATCAGAAAAACAAAAATCTAGAGGCTATTTTTAGGGAAATCACAAAGTAATTACTCAGTAGTCAGTTTTACCGTAATCAGTCTCGGTTTAAGGATAAAAAAAAGCTCGTTTAAATAAATTTTAAACGAGCTTTTTAATGGTTATTAAACTTGATTTATGATTTTGGTAAAGCCGCGCCAACAGCAATATCACAACGATGCCCCGTTTTTCCGTGCGCAGGATTCATGCCTGCCGGGGTCTCAGTATCGGCGGTGGAAGTTGACAATAAAGCTGGCACAGGTTGATTCACGGTGTATTCTTTTGTTTCCTGAACTGAATTTGTGTTTGTAGTCGCTGTACTTACTGCCGCTTTTGAATTTAAAGGAGCTCCAACCGCTATATCGCATCGATGCCCACTATCTCCGTGTGGTGGATTCATTCCTTTTAAGGTAGCTGTTTTGGGGGTTCCATTCTGTGGAGAAGCTACTGCTTTTGCTGATTGAATTGAAGTTCCTCCGTTTACAGCTGCATTTAATGGAGCTCCAACTGCAATATCACAACGATGATTTGCCTGTCCATGTGGAGGGTTTGTTCCCGCCAAAGTAGGGCTTTGCACTCCTGAATCCTGAGTCGATTGACCTGGAGATGCTGGAGTTGATTGCTGCCAAAAGGGTACTACATTAGTAGGTTTAGTTTGCACTGTAGTCTCCTCATTATTTTTGCAGGATGTAATTGTTATCGCGGTTACTAAGAGTGTATAGTATAAGTATTTCATATATAAATTGTTACGAAATTTATTTCAAATATAATAATTAAAAACTAAGTAGCCTATAATGACACGCAGTTTTTGGGCTTCCCTTGCGTCTAAACCTTAACTTACATGGAGCATAACTGAACTTATATTAGCTTTTAGGAAAAAAGCGTAGGAGGCGTCGTTGTCCAAAATTATGTATTCACCTACATTCAATAATAAGAAAATGTCATTTAAACAAATAAAGAACCACAACATGGGATTCCTTATTCGTTGAAACGACAAGTAACTGAATAGCTATTATAATTAACAACTAGTGTTTTTTTAAACGGCATAACCCGTACAACTATAATTTAACTTTGAGTTCAGAAAACCCGATATTTTGAAACCTAAAAACCCTACCGATAGTTAAATGAGCTTCTAAAAAACCTTAGATGCAATTTCTTTGATATTCTCTGATTTTCCCATAGAATAATAATGCAACACGGGAACGCCGGCAGCTTTCAGTTCCAAAGACTGCTGGATAGCCCATTCGATTCCTACTTGCTTAATCTCTAAGTTATTTTTACAACTATCTACGGCCTGAATTAAATCTTCAGGTAGATCAATTCGGAAAATTTGTGGTAATATCTGTAAATGTCTTTGCACCGCGAGTGGTTTTATTCCTGGAATAATAGGAACCATGATTCCCATTGCTCTGGCCTTATCAACAAACTCGAAGTATTTAGCGTTATCAAAGAACATTTGAGTAACCACGTAATCGGCTCCCGCATCCACTTTTTCTTTCAGCCTTTTTAAGTCGGAGATTAATGATGGTGATTCCAAGTGTTTTTCTGGATAACCGGCCACACCAATACAAAAATCGGCTTTATTATCGATATGGATTACATCATGTAAATACTTGCCTTGATTCAATAGATTAATTTGTCCAACCAAGTCCACTGCAAAATTATTACCGCCGTCCTTAGCAACAAAAGACTGTTCGTCTTTCATAGCATCACCACGTAATGCCATCACATTATTAATTCCTAAGTAGTGACAATCAACAAGTAAGTACTCTGTTTCTTCTTTTGTAAATCCGCCACAAAGTACATGCGGAACAGTATCTACATTATATTTATGTTTAATAGAAGCACAAATCCCTAAAGTTCCAGGACGCATTCTAGTCAGTTTTTTATCCAATAAACCGTTGCCTTTATCTACATAAATAAACTCTTCACGAGAAGTTGTCACATCTATAAATGGTGGTTTAAACTCCATCAACGGATCAATATTATCGTATAATTCCTGAATACTTTTCCCTTTTTGAGGCGGAATGATTTCGAAAGAGAACAATGTATTCCCTTTTGCATCTTCAATATGTTGTGTTACTTTCATTATTAAGTCTTAAAGTTTGAAAGTCGAAGGTCGAAAGTCAAGTCCGTAATAGACTTTATGACTTTTGACTTTCAGACTAATTTAGTCAGCTATATTTGGGCTTAGCCATTTTGTGGCTACTTCTGTTGGAATACTTCTACGTTTTGCATAATCAATAACTTGGTCTTCTTTTATTTTACCAAGTCCAAAATACTTGCTTTCCGGATTTCCAAAATAATATCCAGAGACGGATGATGCCGGCCACATTGCCATACTCTCCGTCAATGTTACTCCTATTTCTTGTTCTACATTCAGTAATTTCCAAATCGTTGGTTTTTCTAAATGGTCAGGACAGGCAGGATAACCAGGAGCAGGACGGATTCCTTTGTACTCTTCGGAAATCATTCCTTCCGCGGTCAAGACTTCATCTGCTGAGTAACCCCAAATATCTTTACGTATTTTTTCGTGCAAGTATTCAGCGAAAGCTTCTGCAAAACGATCCGCCAACGCTTTTACCATTATCGAATTGTAATCGTCTAAATCCTTTTCAAATTCAGCAGCCCATTCATCGACACCAAAACCAGTAGTCACACAAAAAGCACCCATATAATCCGTTTTACCAGAATCTTTTGGAGCAATAAAATCCGACAAGGCAATATTTGGCGCTCCTTTTGTTTTTTGAGATTGTTGACGTAGTGTTAAGAAAGTCTGCAATGGCTTTCCGTTCTCATCCGTTAATTCAATATCATCATCGTTGACTTGGTTTGCAGGGAAAATTCCGTAGATTCCTTTGGCAGTCAATTTCTTTTCTCTCAAAATAACTTCCAACATTTCATTAGCGTCCGCAAAAACCGAAGTCGCTTGCTCGCCCACTACTTCATCCGTCAAAATCGCTGGATATTTACCAAACAATTCCCAAGTTCTAAAAAACGGCGTCCAGTCAATATAAGGAACCAATACGTCCAATTCTACTTCGATCACTCGTTCGCCCAATACATTTGGTTTCACAGGAGTATAATTATCCCAATCCAATTGTAACTTATTTTTACGAGCTTGCTCAATGCTCAAGAAATTTTTGTCGCGTGAACGATTCAAAAATGTCTCTCTAAACGCATCATACTCTGCCCGAATATCACTTGCATATATATTTTTATCCTTGTTTAATAAACTTCCAGCCACCGTTACGGCTCTAGAAGCGTCATTTACATGAATTACCGTTTCTCTATATTGAGGCGCAATTTTCACTGCCGTATGTGCCCTAGAAGTAGTTGCACCACCAATCATTATTGGAATTTTCATCCCTTTCTTATCTAATTCCTTAGCGAGATGTACCATTTCATCAAGTGAAGGAGTAATCAAACCGCTTAAGCCAATAATATCTACATTGTGCTCTATCGCAGCTGCAATTATTTTTTCGGGTGGTACCATAACCCCTAAATCTACAATCTCATAGTTATTACAAGCTAACACTACCGAAACAATATTTTTACCTATATCATGTACATCTCCTTTGACCGTTGCCATTAGGATTTTACCATTTCCCTGCTTGTCACCAGCCTGTTTGCTCGCTTCTATATAAGGCAAAAGGTAAGCCACGGCCTTTTTCATTACCCGTGCTGATTTTACTACCTGCGGCAGAAACATTTTACCTGAACCAAATAGATCCCCAACGACATTCATTCCAGTCATCAGATTAATTTCAATAACTTCGATAGGTTTTGTAGCCGCCAGTCTGGCTTCTTCAATATCTAAAAGAATAAATTCATCCACTCCTTTTACTAATGAGTGTGTCAATCTTTCTTGAATAGTTCCCGAACGCCATTCCTGAATCGCCTTTTCATTACTTTTCGCATCTCCTTTTACATTTTCCGCAAAATCTAGTAATCTTTCGGTGGCGTCTTCTCTTCTATTTAGAATTACATCTTCAACTCGTTCTAAAAGATCTTTTGGAATTTCATCATAAATAGAAAGCATTTCTGGATTTACGATTCCCATCGTCATTCCGTTTTGAATCGCATGATACAAGAAAACCGAATGCATCGCTTCCCTAACCGTATCGTTTCCTCTAAACGAGAATGAAACATTACTTACTCCACCACTAATATGCGCATGAGGCAAATTTTCCCGAACCCATTTTGTCCCTCTAAAGAAATCCAATGCATTCAGGCGGTGTTCTTCCATTCCAGTTGCCACTGGAAATACATTCAAATCAAAAATAATATCCTGTGGCGGAAAACCAACTTTGTTTACCAAAATATCGTAAGAACGTTGGCAAATTTCCACGCGGCGTTCGTAATTATCCGCTTGCCCTACCTCGTCAAAAGCCATGATAATGGCCGCCGCTCCGTAGCGCTTAATCAATTTAGCGTGATGAATAAATTGCTCTTCTCCCTCTTTTAACGAAATTGAGTTCACAACACTTTTCCCCTGCACTACTTTTAGACCCGCCTCGATAATATCCCATTTTGAG
Organism: Flavobacterium sp. W22_SRS_FP1; assembly: GCF_052113685.1. NCBI lineage: Bacteria > Pseudomonadati > Bacteroidota > Flavobacteriia > Flavobacteriales > Flavobacteriaceae > Flavobacterium > Flavobacterium sp. W22_SRS_FP1. The sequence goes on along the minus strand of NZ_JBGQOE010000006.1, from coordinate 119,962 downwards.
CTATCAATCATGATAGGCACACGAGAAATATCTGGCTCGGCAGCAATAAGGTTTAGGAATTTTGTCATAGCGTATTCGCCATCAAGCATTCCTTCATCCATATTAATATCGATAATTTGTGCGCCACCCTCTACTTGCTCTTTGGCAATGCTGAGTGCTTCTTCATATTTTTCTTCCTTAATTAATCGAAGAAATTTTCTAGAACCTGTAACATTGGTACGTTCCCCAATATTTACAAATACGCTATCTGGCGTAATGATTAAAGGCTCTAGTCCTGATAATACAAGGTTTTTTCTAGTTTCTGCTTGTGCCATTATTTATTTATTTATGCCTCAAACTCAATAGTTACAATGAATTGAAAGCTATAATTCAAACGCAATAAATTGCGTCTTTATGTTACATTGTTGCTGTTGATACTCTTGGTTTATAATCTTTTGCTATATCAGCAATCAACTTGATATGTTCTGGGGTTGTACCACAACAACCACCTATGATATTCACCAAATTATCGTCCAAATATTCTTTAATGAATGCTTGCATTTGTTCTGGTGTTTCATCGTATTCTCCAAAAGCGTTTGGCAACCCTGCATTAGGATGAGCTGAAACATTAAATGACGTGTTTTGTGACAAAGTCTGCAAATACGGTTTTAATAAATCGGCCCCAAGTGCACAATTAAAGCCTACACTCAATAATGGAATGTGTGAAACGGAAACCAAAAAGGCTTCTACTGTTTGTCCTGAAAGTGTTCTTCCTGAAGCATCCGTAATTGTTCCAGAAACCATGATTGGAATATCTATATTGCGTTCGTCTTTTACTTCTTCGATCGCAAAAAGTGCCGCTTTAGCATTTAAGGTGTCAAAAATAGTTTCTACTAGCAATAAATCACTTCCTCCGTCAATTAAGGCTTCAACTTGTTGCTTATACGCAATCCGCAAATCATCAAAAGTTACTGCTCTGTATCCTGGATCATTTACATCTGGAGACATACTCGCTGTTCTGTTTGTAGGTCCTACTGAACCCGCAACAAAACGGGGTTTATCTGGATTTTGGGCTGTGAATTTATCAGCTACTTCACGGGCTATTTTTGCCGACTCGTAGTTTAATTCGTAAACTATATCTTCTAGGTGGTAATCGGCCATTCCGATTGTTGTTCCTGAAAAAGTGTTGGTTTCAACGATATCAGCTCCTGCTTCAAAATAGGCGGCGTGAACCGCACGAATCGCTTGTGGTTGCGTGAGTGATAATAAATCGTTGTTCCCTTTTAAGGAATGTGGAAAGTCTTTGAAACGTTCTCCGCGAAAATCCTCTTCGGAGAAATTGTAGCGTTGCAACATGGTTCCCATTGCTCCATCGAGCACAAGTATGTTTTTTTTAATTGCTTCTTTAATTGATACCATTTTTCTGTTTTATTCTCGCAAAGACACTATAGCGCCAAGCTTAGATTAATTCTTTCAAATGTTCACAATTGTTACTGCTTAGCCCTGATGGTAGCGGCATCCTTTTTTTACTGAATTTAGTTCAGTATAAAAAGATATAGCGTACAGCAGGAAGGATAATGGCAAAAATGCGCAAATCATTCGCTTCTAATACAGAAATGAATTCAGCAACTTAAAATTTCGATAAAATTGTCAGGAAAGGGTCTTGGGAAATACTAGAAAAGTATTTTTTGTGTTATCTATCTTAAATCCTGAAAAAAGTTCAGCAGTAAGTAGAATGTAGCACCTTCTTTATAGATAAAGGGTTGCTAAGGTTTCATCGGGTCATTCCCTCCGCCTTTCGTGATAACTATCAATAAATTTATGAACACTGCAAAGTAACTACATAGCGTTAATACTTGCAAGTATTAACGCTACATTTTTTCATTACTTTTTATGCAACTTGTTAAATTATAGCTTTTACTACAGCTTTTGGTGCTTCTTTACGAGTTCCATCAAATCCGTCTACACCTGCAACTGTGGTATATTTCAACACATAGCGTTTTCCAGGATTGATGATTTGGTAAGCTGCCTGACACATTAATGTCGCTTCGTGAAAACCACAAAGAATTAATTTTAATTTACCTGGGTAGGTATTTACATCACCAATGGCAAAAATCCCCGGTATATTAGTTTGGTAATCCAGTGCATTATCTACTTTGATGGCATTTTTCTCAATCTCTAATCCCCAGTTTCCAATAGGCCCTAACTTTGGCGTAAGACCAAAAAGAGGAATAAAGTAATCTGTATCAATAGTTCTATTTGCTCCATTTTCATCAAGAACGACCGATTCAATATGTTCGGCTCCATTTAACCCTACAACCTCAGCTGGAGTAATCATACGGATTTTTCCTGAGTCTTTTAATTCTTGAACTTTTTCAACAGAATCTAAGGCTCCACGGAATTCGTTTCTGCGGTGAATCAAAGTCACCTCAGAAGCAACATCAGAAAGGAAAATACTCCAGTCCAGTGCTGAATCTCCTCCTCCAGCAATCACCACTCTTTTACCTCTGAACTCTTCTGGATCTTTGATAAAGTACTTAATCCCTTTATTTTCATAGAAATTAATTCCATCAATAAGTGGCTTTCTAGGTTCAAAACTTCCTAAACCTCCAGCGATTGCAACTACTTTAGAATGAAATTGCGTTCCTTCGTTTGAAGTTACAATAAAACTACCGTCCTCTTGTTTTTCAATTGTTTCAGCACGTTCTCCCAAGGTAAACCCCGGTTCAAATTGCTTGATTTGCTCCATTAAATTATTTACTAAATCTCCTGCTAGTACTTCCGGAAATCCTGGAATATCGTAGATTGGTTTTTTAGGATATAATTCTGATAACTGCCCACCTGCTTGAGGTAAGGCATCTAATATATGACATTTTAATTTTAATAATCCTGCTTCAAAAACTGCAAATAAACCAGTTGGACCGGCTCCTATTATAAGTATATCTGTTTCAATCATTTATTTATTCTTTATTATTAAGCTTAATTATATTTGGCAAAATTACCGAATGATTTTCATTTTTTCAATGATAATTATCATAAGTCGGTTAGTAGTTTTTTCCTCCCGACGCCCGCTCCGAAGTAGAGGGAGACCGAGTGTTGTTTGATCCGTATATTTTTCTTTTCTCCTTATTCTGTTCTCTTGACTCTTTATTCTGTTCTCTGAATACTGAATACTGATAACTTCTTCAACATACTGCTAACTGAACACTGCTCACTTCTTCAAGGTCTCGGTAATCTCATTCATTTTTCGGACTTTCTCTTCAAAATCACCTTTCAATGTTTTTCGATATTCATTAAGATTCCCTACCATTTCATTAATATCCTCCGGAATGACTTCTTCAAAAAACTCTCTTAGTCTTTTCGCTGTTGTTGGCGATTTTCCATTGGTCGAAATGGCTATTTTCACATTTCCTTTGGTTACGATTCCTCCCAGATAATAATCACATAATGGCGGTGTATCCGCAATGTTGCAAATCAAATATCTTTTCCGACACAAGTCATAAACCCTTTTATTCACCTTAAGATTATCAGTGCAGGCAATCACCATGTGGCGCTTGCGAAGCATCCAGCGATTAAACTTCCTGTAAGTCAGTTTTACTGATGTGTGTCTTCCAGCTAAGGTTTCTAATTCTGGCAAAAATCGAGGCGCAACAACCTCAACATTCGCATTTGGACTTGATTTCAACAAGAACGACAATTTTTCTAAGCCTACATTTCCTCCGCCCACAATAAGCACGCTTAAGTTGTGTAGTTTTAAAAATACTGGATATAATTCATTCCTTTCCATACACCAGCACCTTATTTTGGTTTGATCTTAATTCTTTATAAAAGCGTTTGCTTTTCTTGCTGTCACCAACCACTTCTCCAATTACGATAATCGCTGGTGAGCTTAATTTATTCTCTGCCACGACCTCTCGGATCGTATTTATTGTTCCGATCCCAACTTTTTCCTCAGGAGTCGTCCCGTTTTGAATAATCGCCACTGGTGTTTTACCCTTGGATTCACTTTGAAAAATAGCTACAATTTCTTCCAGCTTACTCATTCCCATCAATATAACAACAGTTGCTGTAGATTTAGCAGCTAAAGCCACATCAGTAGATAACTTTCTGGCAGAAGTTGTTCCTGTAATTACCCAGAAACTCTCTGAAACACCTCTTTTTGTTAATGAAATTCCTTGAGAAGCGGGAACCGCTATAGAAGATGAGATTCCAGGAACTACAAATGTAGGAATTCCAAAGCTTTCTACGAATTCTATTTCTTCACTCCCTCTTCCAAAGATAAATGGGTCTCCTCCTTTTAATCGGACGACATGTCCGTAGGTAAGTGCATTGTCTACAATCAATTGATTGATTTGATCTTGGGAATATGCGTGACATCCTTTTCTTTTTCCAACGAATATTTTCAATGCTTTTTTAGGAGCATACTCCAATAATTTTTCATTAGCCAAAGCATCATATAAAACCACATCGGCTTCAGCAAGTGCTTTTACGCCTTTAATAGTTAGCAAGTCCGGATCTCCAGGACCTGCACCTACTAAGGTTACTTTAGGTTGTGTTTTATTTTTCATACGACGTTACTATTTGTTTTTTATTGGAATATAGAATTGCTATCCTTCCTTGCTATTTACTATTTGCACTATTCGGAGCTTAATCTGCTAAATCCTTAGCCCTATATGACTCGATATTTTCAAAAAAGTTTATTGCTTCTTGAATGTATTTTTTTGCAAATTCCTCAGAAGGTTCATGTTGGTTAATTTGGAAAACCAACTCTTTTAAAGTCGACTTCAGATCGATTTTATTAGTCTCTACAAAAACGCTGTCAAACAAGTCTATTATTCCAGCTTGGTTATTTGTCTTTTGATTTTCAGAAAGCAATAACGCTTTGGCTCCATTTACATAACCCGCATAGGCATGATAAATAGCATCAGACCATTTTTTATCTTCGAATGCTTCCTGTGCAAAGGTCAATTTATCCTTAGCTTCCAATAATAAGGTTGCCACCAAGTCAATCACTACACCTGCACATTCGCCAACACCAACAGCTTTTACATAGTTATCTGCATTTCCCCAATCCACAAAGTCTGCCTCTTTAAGATTTGTAGTGTCAGCCAAGGGTTTCAACATTTCATAAAAATATTTCTCTCCTTTAGCATCATAATAATTCAGAAAAGATAAGCCGTTTGCATTAGCCTCAAAATCATTTAAAACATATCGCAAGGCATCAGGTCCTCTTCTACTTGGGATTTTGATCACTTTAGCCGAGAATCTTCCGCTTCCGTTTCCTAATATTCCACCACCTAATAATACCTGAAGCGCAGGAGCAACTAATTTCCCAGCGTTTATTGACATTCCTTGAAAACCAATTTCGGACATATTGTGTTGTCCACAGGCATTCATACAGCCACTAATTTTGATAGTGATTCCTTTATTATTGCTGTATTGAGGGTATTCCGTTTTTAAAACTCGTTCCAGTTCGACAGCTATACCTGTGCTGCTGGCAATACCAAGATTACAAGTGTCCGTTCCGGGACAAGCGGTAATGTCTAATGTTGTGTCGTATCCTAATTCTACAAAACCTAGCTTTGCTAATTCTTGATAGAAAAACTCTAAGTTTTCTTCCTTTATATGGCGAAGGACGATGTTTTGTCTTAATGAAAAACGCAATTCGTTGGCACCGTAATTTCTAATTAAATCGGCTAATAACCTCGCCTTGTCCGTATAAAAATCCCCCAGAACGACTTTGATCCCGATGGCTACATATCCTTCTTGTTTCTGTGGAATTACATTTGATTTTTTCCAGGCATCGAAAGCGGCTTTGTCATCAATATTTACTTTTGGTGCTACTAATAAAGGTTCTGGAATTTCAACCTCAAATGCAGTAGTGTCGATTTCGAAAGTTTTATAGGACAAGGCTTTTTTCTCTTCATCCACTAACCTCAAGAATTCCTCACCACCAATATCCTTTATTAAGAATTTCATACGTGCTTTTAACCTTTTGGCTCTTTCACCAAAACGATCAAATATTCTTAATACTCCTTCAGTTGTTGGAATAATCTGGTTTACAGGAATAAATTCCGAAAGCAATACGGCATGACTTGGTTGAGAACCTAATCCACCACCCAACATTACTTTAAATCCTTTTTCACCATCTACAATCTTTGGAATAAATCCTAAATCATGCAAGTAACTCAATGCGCTATCTTTGTCAGAAGAAGAAAATGATATTTTGACTTTTCGTCCCATTTCCTGACAAACAGGATTTCTCAACAAAAATTGAAACAGGGCGTGTGCATAAGGCGACACATCAAAAGGCTCATCAGCATCAACTCCAGATAACTCGCTTGCTGTGATATTCCTAACCGTATTTCCACAGGCCTCACGAAGCGTGACATCATCTTTTTCTAATTCTGCCCAAAGTTCCGGAGTTCTGTCCAGACTCACATAATGAATTTGGATATCCTGACGAGTGGTTATATGCAAACGTCCCGTTGAATATTCATCGGAAACTTTGGATATACGCAATAACTGCTCCCCTGTCACTTTTCCGAAAGGCAACTTGATACGTATCATTTGAACGCCTTCTTGACGCTGACCATAAACGCCACGTGCCAAACGAAGGCTGCGAAAACGCTCCTCATCAATCTTACCTTCTTTGAATAAATGGATTTTTCTCTCTAAATCAATGATGTCTTTTTGGACAATCGGATCTTCTATTTCGGTTCTAAAACTTTCCATAATTTCTTTTTATTTTTCCTCCCATAGAGGGAAGGTTGGGCTCGGGCTTCTTATCGGATAAATCCAGCTCCAGCAGTTGTATTTGTCGTTGCATCGATTAAGATAAAAGCACCATTTGATTTATTGTCATTGTAAGCATCGAAGTATAAGGCTTTACTTAACTTGATATTTACCTCACCTATTTCGTTAATCGCTAATTGAGATGCTTCCGTTGTTCCTGAAAAATCAGTAGCAATTAAGTTCTTAACACTATCAATTTTAGCCAATACCCTATTCGTATTATGCTGCACAAAGTATTTTGCTCCTGGAACTAGTTTTTTGCTATCCATCCAGCAAACTGTAGTGTTAATCTCTTTATCTACTTTAGGCAGTTCAGATGATTTTACTATCATGTCTCCTCTAGTCACATTAATATCATTTTCTAATTCGATAGTGATTGAAGAACCAACAGCTGCCTCATCAAATTCCTTATCAAAAAAATGAATCTTACTCACTTTGGATTCAGTCAAAGAAGGAAGCACCGTTACGGAATCTCCCACTTTTATGCTATTCCCATATAATTTCCCAGCATATCCCCTGAAATCATGGTATTCTTCTGTTTTGGGTCTAACCACAGTTTGAACGGGAAAACGCGCTTGTCCTTTTTCATACACATCAGCTGGCTCTAAAGCTTCCAAATGTTCTAGTACTGTTTGTCCATCATACCAAGGCATATCTACCGATTTATCAACAACATTTCCGCCGTTTATTGCAGCCAAAGGAATATAACTTACGTTTTGTTCCTTGAATGTACTTTTTGCATTTAATGCCTGAAAATCAGCTTTGATTTTGTTATAAACTTCCTCTGAGTAATCAACCAAATCCATTTTGTTGATAGCAACCACTATCTCTTTCACGCGCAATAAATTATTGATGAAAAAGTGACGGTAGGTTTGTTCAATCACTCCCTTTCTTGCATCAATCAAAATAATGGATACTTGTGAAGTAGAAGCGCCAGTAACCATATTACGCGTATATTCTACATGGCCCGGAGTATCTGCTATGATGTAACTTTTCTTAGCCGTAGAAAAATAAATATGAGCCACGTCAATTGTGATTCCCTGTTCTCTCTCAGCAACCAAACCGTCAGTAGCCAATGAGAAGTCCAGATAATCATATCCTTTTTGTTTGCTACTTTTTTCTATCGCTTCTAGTTTATCTGTTGTCAATGATTTTGTATCATACAATAACCTTCCGATTAAAGTGCTTTTCCCATCATCTACGCTTCCTGCTGTTGCAATTTTTAAAACTTCCATTCTTATTTTTGTTTAAAGTTTAAAAGTTTAGGGTTTCAAGTTCCGTTGAATGCCTCTATGTAAACTTCTAAATTTGAATATTATATTTCTTATTCTCTCTACAGAATTCTACTCTGTATTATATCTTAACCTTATGAATAAAACTCAACCTAATAACGTCTCTATTAAAATAATCTACTCCATTTGCTCTTTCTTGAAAACTATTTAAATAGCCTAATTCTAATGCAACCGCTGGACTCACTCCGAGTTGTACAGCTGCATAAACCCGGTTTTGATGGAATGTGTTTTTGATAATTTTGTTCCCGCCATTAATCATTATTTCATCGTACAAAATTCCTTTTAAATACTTCTTATCTTTTTTCCAAAAAGTATAATCTCCTTGAATTCGGTATCTAAATCTCAAGTAAAACGTAGTTCCATTTTCGAGCATTAATCTACTCGCATTATGAACAAACCGTTCTTCTAATTGATACCTGTGCGTCAAATTAACTTTCCCTAACGACTGCTTTGCTGTTAAGTCTTGCTGTCCTCGATACTCTGTAATATGAAAGCCCGTTTTAATCTCAGGATCTTGTCTAGCTACCGAGAAATAAGCAAAACCTACTCCTAACTCTAGCTTATCTGTCACTTTATCTCTAAGTTGAACGCGACTTACAAATGTATTTTGCGTTATGGGATTTATAAAAATCCTATTATCAATCTCAGTATGAACAGACCACTTTGAATTTAATTCCAACTGATTGTAATATCGCATCCAGAGTAAACTTTGTTTGTCAACGTTTTTCTCCGTTTGTGCATTTATACCAGTATTTAAAAGAAATAGACCGAAAATAATGTTCAACAACTTCATCCTAAAAGTATCCTTGTTGTTTTCTTTTCTCCATGGCCGCCTCTGAACGTTTGTCATCAATTCTAGCCCCTCTTTCAGAAATAGTAGACAACCTAATTTCGCCCACTACTTCTTTGATCGTTGCTGCATAAGAATCAACTGCTGCAGTACAACTCATATCACCAACTGTTCTAAAACGAACAATTCGCTCTTCGATTTCTTCATTTTCTTCTTGGTAAACAAAAGGAGAGTGTGACCAAATCATTCCGTCTCTCAAGAATACTTTACGTTTATGAGAAAAATATATTGAAGGGATTTCAATTTGTTCCTCTTCTATATAACTCCACACGTCTAGTTCCGTCCAATTTGAAATTGGAAAAACGCGAACGTTTTGCCCATTTTCAATTTTACCATTCAAAATATCAAACAATTCAGGACGCTGGTTCTTCTCATCCCACTGACCAAAATCATCCCGAACAGAGAAAATGCGTTCTTTTGCTCTTGCTTTTTCTTCATCCCTACGCGCACCTCCAATGCAGGCATCAAACTTAAACTCATCAATAGCATCCAAAAGAGTAGTGGTTTGCAAACTATTTCTGCTAGAGTACTTACCTGACTCTTCGACTACCTTGCCTTCATCGATGGCATCTTGAACATTACGAACGATTAATTCTAATCCTAATTCTTTAACTAATCGATCTCTAAATTCAATCGTTTCAGGGAAATTATGTCCTGTATCAACATGCAGTAAAGGGAAAGGAATTTTAGCAGGGAAGAATGCTTTCTGAGCCAAACGAACCAAAGTAATAGAATCTTTCCCACCAGAGAAAAGCAATACTGGTTTGTCAAACTGGGCTATCACTTCTCTAAATATGTATATCGCTTCACTTTCTAAAGCATTTGTTTTTAATATTGTACTCATCTTTTTAATTTAAAGATTTAAATGATTGAAGAATTTAAAGATTCAGACAATCATTTATTATTTATAATTCATAATTTAAAATCACTTCTGATGTAACCCACATTCTTTGTGACTCGATTCCCACCACCATCTACCAGCCCTTATGTCTTCGCCAGCGGTAATTGCCCTAGTGCATGGCGCACAGCCTATACTCACAAATCCTTGCTTATGCAGTACATTTTGCGGGACATTATTTTTTTCTAAATAATCTTCAACCTCTTTTAAAGTCCATTTTAATAATGGATTGAATTTGATGATTTCGAACTTTCCATCGTATTCAAAAAGATGTAAATCATTCCTGTTTTCTGATTGCTCTGCTCTTAAACCCGTAATCCAAATAGAATTTCCCTTTAAAGCTTTGGTTAATGGCGCTACTTTTCGAATAAAACAACACTCTTTTCTATTTTCAACCGACTCGTAAAAGCTATTTGGTCCTTTTGCATTCAATAAGTTTTGAACATCTTTCGCTTCAGGAAAATAAACTTCAATGTGTTTTTTATACTTCTTTAATGTTTTGTGAAAAACATCATAGGTTTCTTGAAACAAACGACCTGTATCTAAAGTAAAAATTTTAATTTCCGCATCACTTTTAGCAATTAAAGCTGTTATCACTTGGTCTTCTTGTCCAAAAGACGTCGAAAACACCACTTTATCTTTATATTCATTTGCCAAAAAAGCAAAAGTTTCTTCAATTGTGAAGTCTTTTGTTTTCTCTATTACTATTTGAACTATTGCTGTATTCATTGTATCATTTTTTATAAATCTATTACCCTATAGGTTTAGTAGATTACTTCGCAAAAGTAATACTTATTTCTAAAGTACAAAACAAAAAATGTTTTTTTATTTAAAAACAAATTACCCTTATTCACTCTGGAAAAGCAACTTACACTAAAATTAGACGAAAAATAATGAATTATTTAAAAAAATAAATTTATTTAATATTATTCCCAATAAAAACCGATAAATACTAACTAAAATTATTTTATCCATATATATATCATTTAGTCTACCCACCCTATAGGATAATTATAAAATTGTTGTTATTTTTGTCAAAAATATTTATCTAATGGACTTTCAAATAGGATTAGTAGTTGCAGGTTTAACTGTTGGATTCATTGTTGGATTAACAGGTGTAGGAGGTGGCTCTTTGATGACACCTATCTTATTATGGTTTGGTATTCCTCCAACAACAGCTGTAGGAACCGATTTATTATATGCAGCTTTTACAAAAATGGGCGGAGTATATGTACATCATAAAAAAAAGAATATCAATTGGACTATTACAGGCTGGCTTTCTCTAGGTAGTGTTCCCGCGGCATTACTAACTTTATGGATACTACATAGCATAAAAACAGACGTTACAGCACTAAATGCAGTAATCAAATACAGCTTAGGTTGGGCATTACTGTTAACCTCTATAGCAGTTTTGTTCAAAAAGAAACTTTTAAACTTCTCTCAGAAACATTCAGGAGACAAATTTCATAGTGAGAGTAAAACTCAAAATGCACTAACCGTTGCCATCGGTGTATTGTTGGGAGCAACAGTTACGCTGACTTCGATAGGAGCTGGTGCTCTAGGAACGGTCACTTTATTTTTTCTATACCCTATTTTAGCAACACCAAAATTGGTTGGTACCGAGATTGCTCACGCTGTCCCTTTAACCCTAGTTGCAGGATTAGGACATGCCACAATGGGAAATTTAGATCTTGGTCTATTAGGTCAGTTATTAATAGGATCCCTTCCTGGAATATTCATAGGAAGTATGTTGAGTGGAAAAGTACCCGATTTACTTCTTCGTAATGCTATTGCAGGAATGTTGTTTTTCGTAGGATACAAACTAGTTTTTCTAGTTTAACTTAACCTTTTAACTATAAAAAGACCCTTTTATCATCAATGAAAGGGTCTTTTTATTTATTTGTATTTTATTAATGCAATATCGATTAAAAAGCAATATCTGCGAGGGAATTATTTTCAAGTATTTTTAATGTGTTGTCACGTACTTCAGTCATTAATTTATTTACTGCACAAGAGGTTTCATCACTACAATCATCACATTTCTCATAAAAATTATGGCTAGCACAAGGCAATAAAGCGATTGGGCCTTCTAGAATTCGATAAACTTTGGCCATATTAATGTCTTTGGGTTCTTTTATCAAATAATAACCACCGCCCTTTCCTTTTTTGGCACCCAAAAATCCCGAATGACGCAAAAGCAGCAAAATACTTTCTAAAAACTTAACTGAAATATTTTCGCTTTTGGCAATATCCGCAATAGCAACGGGTGTTTGATCTTCTCGGCGAGCCAAAAAGGTCAATGCTTTGATTCCGTATTTTGTTTTCTTTGAAAGCATAGTTTATCTATAAATATTTGATGTCAGATTTACAACTTCTGCAAACCTAACACCAAATATCGTGATTTTTTAAGATAAAGCTTGCTCTAGATCTGCAATTACATCTTTAACCGTTTCCAGTCCCACTGAAACACGAACTAAACCATCTGTTATACTTACTGCCAATCTTTCATCGACAGATAATTTACTGTGTGTTGTTGATGCCGGATGCGTAACAATCGTTCTCGTATCTCCTAAGTTTGGTGACAACGAACATAGTTTTATTTTATCTAAAAAAGTTCTTCCTGCTTCAATACCGCCTTTTATTTCAAAAGCCACAATGCTGCCACCCAACTTCATTTGTTTCTTGGCAATTTCATATTGTGGATGCGATTTTAAGAACGGGTATTTAACCTTGTTTACCTTTGGATGCTGTTCTAAAAACTCGGCTACTTTTAAGGCATTTTCGCAATGTCTATCTAAACGAATTGCTAAAGTTTCTAAACTTTTTGATAATACCCAAGCATTAAAAGGGGATAAAGAAGGTCCCGTAAGTCTAGAAAACAAATAAATTTTTTGAATCAATTCAGGGTCACCAACTGTTATTCCGCCCAAAACGCGACCTTGACCATCCATTAACTTTGTTGCAGAATGTACAACTAAGTGCGCGCCCCATTTCATAGGTTGCTGCAAATAAGGCGTTGCAAAACAGTTGTCGATTATCAAAATTAAATTGTGCTTCTTGGCAATTTTCCCTAACAATTCCAAATCTATAATATCGACTGCTGGATTTGTAGGCGATTCCGCAAAAAGAATCTTCGTATTAGGCGTGATGAAACTCTCAATAGTTTCTGGCTTATTGATATCAAAATAGGAAGTCTCTATATTCCACTTTGGAAAATAGTTGATAAACAATGAATGTGTCGCTCCAAAAACACTGCTAGAAGAAACAATATGATCTCCAGACTTTAATAAAGCAGCCATTGTAGAATACACTGCGGCCATTCCTGAGGCAAAGGCAAAACCAGCAGTTGCGCCTTCCATCTTGCACACTTTATCAACAAACTCGTTGGTGTTTGGATTACTATAACGACTATAAATGTTTCTGGACTTCTCCTCGGCAAATGAGGCACGCATATCTTCGGCATCTTCAAATACAAAACTAGATGTTAAGTATAAAGGAACCGAGTGTTCTAAGTATTGCGTACGTTCTAATTGGGTACGGATGGCTTCGGTTTCAAAACCAAATTCTTCTTCGTTCATTTTTTTATTTTTAAAGAAGTGTTTCACAAAGCTTCACAAAGGAAACTGAGAGATTCACGAAATATTTTTAACGTTTAATTAAATTTTAAAGCTCAACGAATTAGATTTTAGCTAATTCTACTCCATTCAAAACAACTTTATAGTGAATTGTTGCTGTAGGTTCTAATGTTTTAGAAACGGAACAGTATTTCTCGAAAGAAAGTTGTGCTGCTCTGGCGGCCTTTTCTTCATTAATAGGCCCTTCTAGATAAAACACAACATGAATATCCTTGAATGGTTTTGCCTCTCCAACTTGGACACGATCTCCTTCGACCTCAGCCTTAAAAGAAATAATCTCTTGACGTTGTTTTTTTAGAATTGAAATCATGTCTATAGCGCTGCATCCCGCAACACCCATCAAAACTAACTCCATGGGACTGGGTCCTAAATCATCGCCGCCAAATTCAGAACGGTTATCTACATTTACTATATGTCCACGTTCGTTTTTTAATTCGAAATGGTAATTCTCGTTTACTCTGTCTAATGCTATTTTCATTATTGTTGTTTATTTGAACGCGGATAAAACGGATTTGCTTTCGCAATAACGCGAATATAAACGCGGATTTTTATTTAATTTTAACCTATTTTAATTCCCCCTTTCGGGGGTTAGGGGGTTCTAGCCCTTATCAGATAATCTTAAGATATCTCCAAAAACACCTCTTGCCGTAACTGCTGATCCGGCTCCCGCTCCTTGAATCACTATTGGTCGGTCTCCATAGGATTCTGTGTAAATTTCGAAGAAAGAATCAGATCCTTTTAAGCCTCCCAAAGCAGTATCCGAAGGTACGGAAACCAATTTGACTTCCAAAATCCCTTTGTCATTTTGTAAATCACCCGATAATTCCCCTATGTATCTCAAAACGTGATTTGGTTTTTGATCCCTTTTTATCTTATCATATATAGGATCAAATTCCTTAAGCTTGGTCAGAAAATCAGCAGCACTTCCTTCGCGCAGATGTTCTGGTATTAAATTCTGAATGTCAATTTCTTCAAATTCATTTTGCAAATCCAGTTCTCTAGCTAAAATTAACAATTTTCTACCCACGTCATTTCCTCCTAAATCCTCTCTTGGGTCCGGTTCTGTGAAACCATTGTCGATTGCTTCTTTTAATATCTCACTAAAAGGAACATCCTTAGCAGAGAAATTATTGAATAAGTAACTTAAGGTTCCTGAAAATACTCCCTTAATCTTGGTGATGTTTTCGCCAGAAAGATGAAGCAATTTTATAGTGTCAATCAAAGGTAATCCAGCACCGACGTTAGTTTCATACAGATAATTTTTTTGATTGTCAGTCAATACTTTTCTCAACTCTTTATAGAAACCATAACTCAAGGTATTGGCCACTTTATTCGAAGAGATTAAATCAAAACTACTTTCGGCAAGAGGAATATAATTCTCTACAAATGTTGCACTTGCAGTATTATCAATCGCAATAAGATTCTCCAAGTGGTGTTCATTAGCGTAAGCGATAACATCATCAATCGTGTAAGAAGAACCATTTGTTTGAATTTCGTTTTTCCAGTTAGCCGAGACTCCATTTTTATTCAAAAGAACATTTCTAGAATTGGCAATCGCAAAAACATTCAGCTTGATGTCTTTCCTCTTTTCGATCATAGTTGCTGACTCCAATATTTGGTTAATCAAAGTTCCACCAACCAATCCATGTCCAAAAATGGCGATATTGATTTTCTTTGCAACACCAAATATCTCTCCATGAATCACATTTAATGCTTTGTTTAGCTCTGATTTTTTTACTACCAAACTTACATTTTTACCCGTAACAGTGTTATTGAAAAGAATAGGAACAATTTTATTTTTGATCAAAGCAGTGTATGGCTTGTGAAATGTACTAAAATCTTGACCGATGATTGAAATAACAGAAACATTATCAGTCACAGTTATTTTAGTTACATCCTTAGAATAGAAATCATTTTCGAATTCTTTCTCCAACTCAATCATTGCTTTTGTCGCTTTATCAGCAGCGACCACAAGTCCAATTCCTCTTTCTGATGAACCTTGCGAAATGATACTCACACTAATATCATTATCACCCATCACCCTAAAAATACGGGCATCAACTCCCGTTTTACCTAGTAGCCCTCTTCCTTCTAAGTTTACCAAAGACACATTCTCTAAGACGGACAATGTTTTAATACCTGCAGCATTTGAGTTGGAAGTGATTAAAGTTCCTTTATTCTCATGATTGAATGTGTTGAGAATTCGAAGCGGAATGTTTTTTTCCAACAATGGAATAATAGTTTTAGCATGCAAAATAGTAGCTCCAAAATTAGCCATTTCATTTGCCTCACTATAGGACAAAGATTCAATTTTCTTGGCATCTAAGACCAATTCAGGATTAGCGGTATAGATTCCGTCAACATGGGTAAAGTTTTGTAATTCTTCGGCATTAATATAATTAGCAACCAAAGATGCTGTATAATTACTTCCATTTCTACCCAAAGTAGTAGTTTCGTTTTTAGCATTGGAACCAATAAAACCGGTAATTACCAAAACGGAATCTTTGTTTTCTTTAAAAACCTGAATGATGTTCTTTTTAGAAATAGCTTCTAAAGGTTGCGCATCGCCAAAATTAGAGTCAGTAATAATTAATTCTCTTGTGTCCGCTAATTTTGCAGGAATGCCTTTTTGATTCAACAAAAACACTAATAACTTAGCCGAAAGTAATTCGCCATGTGCTAAAATCTGGTCTTGAATCTTAACGCTAAAATCCCCAATCAAGCTAACTCCCTCAAAGAGTTTATCTAATTTATCAAATTCTATCGAAAAATCAACGGCATCAAAACCATCTTTTTGATAGGTTTTAAAACTTTCTAGTAGCGGTTTATAATTTCCGTTTTTGGCTGCGATAGTAAGAATATCGTCTAACTCATCTGTTGCATTTTCTCTTGCCGAAACTACGATTGCAATTTTTTCTTGTTGCTTTATCTTGGACTCAATAATATCTAAAACTTTATTGATTCCTTCTCCGTTAGCTAAAGATTTCCCTCCAAATTTTACTATTTTCATCTGTTTCTTATTTTTAAAAACAACTTCTAATAAATTGTCTAATTGCTCATGCTCTATCAAAAAGGCATCATGCCCATGTTGTGAGTCAATCTCACTATAGAATACATTATTTTTAAATTTTTTAATCTCGTTGTAGGTTTCTCTATTCTCCTTTGCTGTAAAAAACAAATCCGAATTAATTCCTACAATGTATATGTTGGCTTCTACTTTTGAAATAACTGCTTCTAAAGACTGTCGATTTCGAGTAATATCGATCGTTTTTAAAAGTTGGTTCATCATTTTATAAGCCAAAAGTTGAAACCTTTTTTCTAATTTTTCTCCATGGTAATTCAGCCAACTCTCTACTTTAAATGTTTCTAGTTGTTCATTAAGATCTCTATTAAATTTGACTTTGAAAGACTCAGGTGTTCTGTAGCACAACATAGCGTGAATACGCGCATCTTCAATAGGTTTCGAAGAATTATTAAGGATTTGCTCTTGCAAATAACAATTAGCTATCAACCAGTCAGTCGCTTTCCAATCTGTGGCAATTGGAATGAAGTTTTGAGCCAGCTTAGGTTCCAAAGCCAAAATTTCCCAAGCGATTCCACCTCCAACAGAACCACCAATGAGCGCAAACAGATTATCAATCTTTAAGACCCGAAGACCCTCTATGAAAATTCTAGCGATGTCCCTTGTTATAAAGTCTCTATAATTTTCGATAGTAGCTGAATTAAAACCATTACCTGGCACATCAAAAGAGACAATTGTATACTTTCTAACATCAATGGTCTTATCTACTCCTACTATATCATTCCACCAGCCTGATTCACCAATAACTTGTGAGTTTCCAGTCAAGGCATGATTAATTAAAATAATTGGGGCTGTATGCAAAGGAGCACCAAAAACTTGAAAACTTAAGTTTAGGCTAGCATAAAAAGCACCATTATAAGTGGTGAAGTTTTCTAAGGTAATATGTGTTGGTTTATTTTCCAATGTCAAATCTTTTATTGATTTTGATTTGTATTTGGAAATATTAGAAAGAAAAAACTAGGTAAATACTAGAGAATTTCTTGTTGTTATCTTTCCACTTTTGGTAGTGGTAGAATGCAGCACCTTCTTCGATTTCTCAAAGGGTTGCTAAGGCTTCATCGGGTCTAATCCCTCGTCCTTTCTTTATAACATTTCAATACGTTAATGAACTTATGACTGCAAATTAAATACTATTTTTTTAAACAACCAAATATTACCTTGATTTGATTATTGTTTTTCGAGAAACGTATTTCGAATAATCCCAAAAAAATACCCGAAAAGCAATTTCGCTTTTAGGGCATTAGTGTAAACTGACAGACACTTTAGAGTAATTATTTTTCATATAAAATATTTTTTTTTCTAAAATATTATTTAAATACTGCTTTTTAAAAACACTCCTTTTAGTTAAATAAAGAGGATCTCATTTTCTTGAGAATACATCTGAAATAACAATGAGTTTCCCGCTTTTTTTGGTTTAAAGCTAACGCCTGATCTTATTTCAAACCTAGGACTACTTAATTCTCCTTGGAGTTGGGACTCATTGTTTCTTTTCTCCCTAGACTTAATGTTTCGGTGAAACCTTTTTTTTTCTGGTGTTTTCATATCATTGTTTTTAAGTTATCAATTTTAAAACGAATGCAGTTTATAATATCCAAATAGAAAAGCTAACACTAGCTCTAATCAATTTTATTCCAATAACTGACTAGAGCTAATGTGCTGTTTTTGTTGCCTTAAATATATTTTAAAAGTTTTTCCTAATGAATACTACTGCTCTTAAAGGTCTGGCATACTAGTTCATTGTAATTCATTAAAAGCAAGCTGAGCTGTTTTCACATTTATCTTATCAACCTTCTGAACTTGCGTCTGTGTTAGGCAATTATTATCTTTAGCCTCTATCATGCGTCCTTTTAAAGCTTCCCATCTATCCCGCATATAAGGATATTGCGATAAAGCAATATGGTCTCCGTTCTGAGCATTCTTATACTGTCTTTTATATTCCTTGAAATAATTCTTGTAATCGGCAAGATATTTATCCCATTTCTTACTTTTCTTTTTGCTTTTTGCATTTTCTGCGGTATCCAATACCAAACCTTTTTCAACTGCTTTCATAATTAAATTATTTTTACGTTAAAAATTTGCTTTAAGGCTCTATAATCTAGAAATTTTAAGTTAAAATTAAAACTCCCGCTTTAATATTGTTAATTTTAACTCTTATCAAATCTAACAAAACAAGATCTTTTAATAAAAAATACTCGATTAACTTACATAATATCTGGTATAAGGTATTTTTACTAAGGATTTGTTTAACAGAAAGCTCCAAAACAAGATTATAATTCAATAAATGTAAAATGATAAAAGCACCGATTTGACAAAAGGTTTTAAAACCAAACAAACCTGTAAACTTTAAATAAAAAACTAGCAGCAAGCATTTACCAATCCTAATAATAATGTTAGCGAAAACTCAAAACGCTACTGAACAGTGCTCAAAAAAAAAGAGAAGATTAATCTACAGTTCCAAATCGTTTCATATATTTGCATGCGAATACAAGAGGAAAAATTTGAACTGATTGCAACCTCTTCATAATGAGCAAAATTCATTATGGATGCTGAATATTTTCAGTAGAAAAAATGCTAAAGCAGAAACTCTCCTTTAGTATTTCCAGCAATTATTTTTCCTCACCTAATTTTAAATTTATATTTATTATGGCATATTTATTTACGTCGGAATCTGTGAGTGAAGGACATCCCGACAAAATTGCAGATCAAATTTCAGATGCATTAATTGATAATTTTTTGGCATTTGACGCCAATTCAAAAGTTGCTTGTGAAACATTAGTAACTACAGGTCAGGTAATTCTGGCTGGTGAAGTAAAGTCAAATACCTACTTAGACGTACAACAGATCACTCGTGATGTAATCAAGAAAATTGGTTATACAAAAAGTGCATATATGTTTGAAGCAGATTCATGTGGTATTTTATCTGCCATACACGAGCAATCGGCTGATATAAACCAAGGAGTTGACAGAGCCAATCCTGAAGACCAAGGAGCTGGAGACCAAGGAATGATGTTTGGTTACGCTACCAACGAAACTGAAAACTACATGCCGTTGGCACTTGATTTATCTCATAAATTATTGCAAGAACTAGCACTTCTAAGACGTGAAAATAATGAAATTACTTATTTACGTCCGGATGCAAAATCACAGGTGACGTTAGAATATAGTGATGATAACAAACCAACTCGCATCGAAGCGATTGTTATTTCAACGCAACACGATGATTTTGATGAAGAAGCGACTATGCTTGCAAAAATCAAAAAAGACATTATCGAAATTTTGATTCCAAGAATCATTGCAAAAAACCCAACCAGTGCCCATTTATTTAATGATCAGATCAAATACCATATTAACCCAACCGGGAAGTTTGTAATTGGAGGACCTCATGGAGACAGTGGATTGACAGGAAGAAAAATTATTGTAGATACTTACGGTGGAAAAGGAGCTCACGGTGGTGGTGCTTTCTCTGGTAAAGACCCGAGTAAAGTAGACAGAAGTGCTGCTTATGCAACTCGTCATATCGCTAAAAATTTAGTTGCTGCGGGAGTTGCTACTGAAATTTTAGTACAGGTTTCGTACGCAATTGGTGTTGCTAAACCTATGGGGATTTTTATTGAAACTTACGGAACTTCAAAATTAAACCTGACTGATGGCGAAATTGCTAAAAAAGTAGAGGCTATATTTGATATGCGTCCATATTTTATTGAGCAACGCTTAAAGTTAAGAAATCCAATCTATAGTGAAACTGCCGCATACGGCCACATGGGACGTACTCCTGAAACCGTTACAAAAACCTTCTCTGCTCCTGGAGGATTAACAAAAACAGTAGTTGTTGAGTTATTTACATGGGAAAAATTAGATTTCGTTGACCAAGTTAAAACTGCTTTTAATTTGTAAAAATCAAGAGTGATTTATATTTAAAACCCAGCTCATTTGAGCTGGGTTTTTTTATTATATTAACTCTACTCCGGTTTATAACCGATGGTAAACAATAAATCGAATTAGATTTTTTTTTTGTAATTTGCTGACCATATGAAAAAGCTGCTTCTATCTCTTTTCGTTATCTCTTTTTCGATTGTCTATGGACAACCAAAAAAAATCTACCCTGAAACAGAAAACTCGCCTACTTTTAAAATAGATAGCTACATTGGATTCGATAAATTTGGCTTTCAGTATTTCATAACCAATGAAGTTTTACACAAAATAAAAGACAGCGAAACTTTTGAATATAAAAATCCTTCTTTGGGAAAAATAGCCAAGGTCGATCTGCAAAATCCGCTAAAAATTGTGGTATTCTACGAAAGCTTCAATGCAGCAATCCTACTTGACAATCAATTGAATGAAGTACAAAGAATACAGTTTACTCTAAACTCGACCCCTATAGTTATTACAGCGACTGGAATAGCTTCAGAAAATCAACTTTGGGTCTATGATAGTTTGAATCAGCAAATTGGTCTTTATGACTATTTAAATAATAATTACAAAGCCATATCTACGTCTTTTCCAGAAAGCATAAAACAGTATCAATCAGATTTCAATACTTTTTACTGGATCGATGATAAAAACAATTGGTTTTCATGCAATATTTTTGGAAAAATCACAACCAAAGGAAAGGTCGCCGATTTTGACTCTATCGAAATTATTAATGATAACCAGTATATCTTCTCTAAAAATAATAATTTGATTTTTGAAGATA
Organism: Flavobacterium sp. W22_SRS_FP1; assembly: GCF_052113685.1. Taxonomy (NCBI): domain Bacteria; kingdom Pseudomonadati; phylum Bacteroidota; class Flavobacteriia; order Flavobacteriales; family Flavobacteriaceae; genus Flavobacterium; species Flavobacterium sp. W22_SRS_FP1. The sequence continues at coordinate 98,738 of NZ_JBGQOE010000006.1, read as the reverse complement.
TTGGGAAAAAAGAAAAATATAAAATTGAAATTCCAGAAAAAACGTTTGAAAAATTCTCCTACAAAAGCCAAATTTTATCTATTTTTACATCGCAGGGAATTATAAATTATAAAATCACAACACCGTAATGCACATAGCAGTAGCAGGAAATATCGGATCAGGCAAAACAACTTTAACACGTTTATTGGCAAAACACTTTAAGTGGGAACCTCATTTCGAGGATGTAGTTGACAATCCCTATTTAGATGATTTTTATCATCAGATGGAACGTTGGTCCTTTAATTTACAGATTTATTTCTTGAACAGTCGTTTTCGTCAGGTGATACAAATTCGCGAAAGCGGTAAAAAAATTATTCAGGACAGAACCATTTACGAAGACGCCCATATATTTGCGCCCAATCTTTACTCTATGGGTTTGATGACCAATCGTGATTTTCAAAACTATTCTAGTCTTTTTGAATTGATGGAATCGACAGTTAAGGCACCAGATTTACTAATCTATTTAAGAAGCTCTATTCCTAATTTGGTTGGACAAATTCACAAACGTGGTCGCGAGTATGAATCCACAATTTCCATTGACTATTTAAGTCGTTTGAACGAACGTTATGAAGCATGGATCCATACTTACGACAGAGGAAAAATACTAATCATTGACGTAGATAACATTAACTTTGTCGATAAACCCGAAGATTTAGGAAATATTATCAACAGAATAGATGCTGAAATAAACGGCTTGTTTTAGTTCTCTGCCTGTTTTAATAAAGCTGATCAAAACTGCATTCAAATATTTTATAAAACGAAAAAATGCCTCGCAATCGCGAGGCATTTTTATTTATGCTTTTAACTAATTACTTTAAAGCGTCAATTTTTGCCTGAACCTCAGCATCAGTTCCTTCAAAAACTTGTTTTTCAACTTTTCCATTAACAAGCGTTGTGACAGAAGCGGTAACGACTCCGTTCTCGACAGACTTTTCAATAGTTATTTGTTTAGAAACTGTATTCATCATCTCATTAGCGGGCATCATGTGCTCACAAGCTGCATTGGTGCATCCTTTGGCCAAACATTCTTCTTTAGACAGAGAAGTACATTCTCCTGTTGTTATACAGCAAGTCGCCATATTTTCGGATATGGTGTGGCTTCCACTTCCTAAAATAGGTGCCATCACTAATCCAATCAAACAGGTCAATTTAATTAGAATATTCATTGATGGCCCAGAAGTATCCTTGAAAGGATCTCCAACCGTATCGCCGGTTACGGCTGCTTTATGAGCCTCAGAACCTTTGTACGTCATTTCTCCATTGATCATAACACCTGCTTCAAATGATTTTTTGGCATTATCCCAAGCACCACCTGCATTGTTTTGAAAAACAGCCCAAAGTACACCAGAAACAGTAACTCCCGCCATATATCCACCCAGCATTTCGGCAATTAATTGATTGTTGTCACCGTATACCAATTTACCAAGCAATACAATTCCGATTGGAAAACCAATCGTCATAACTCCCGGAAGCATCATTTCGCGCAAAGCTGCTTTGGTAGAAATATCTACACATTTTGCATATTCAGGTTTTCCGGTTCCTTCCATAATTCCTGGAATTTCCTTAAACTGACGACGCACTTCATACACCATGTCCATTGCGGCTTTCCCTACAGAGTTCATCGCCAAAGCAGAGAAAACTACAGGTATCATTCCACCCACAAATAGCATTGCTAAAACGGGAGCTTTGAATATATTGATTCCGTCAATTCCCGTAAAAGTTACATAAGCTGCAAATAAAGCTAATGATGTTAATGCTGCTGAAGCGATAGCAAAACCTTTTCCAGTTGCAGCAGTAGTGTTACCCACAGCATCCAAAATATCAGTTCTTGTGCGAACTTCTTTCGGTAATTCACTCATTTCGGCAATTCCTCCAGCATTATCAGCAATCGGTCCAAATGCATCAATAGCCAATTGCATTGCGGTTGTAGCCATCATAGCCGAGGCCGCTAAAGCAACACCGTAAAATCCTGCAAGTGCATATGAAGTCCAAATGGCTGCAGCAAATAATAAAACGGTCGGAAAAGTAGAAATCATACCTGTCGCCAAACCTGCAATTACATTTGTTCCAGCTCCTGTACTTGATTTTTGTACAATTGCCATAACTGGTTTTGTACCCAAACCTGTGTAGTATTCAGTTACTGATGAAATAACAGCTCCCACCACTAATCCTACTATAGTTGCATAAAATACCCTCATCGATGAAATGTCTTGCATTCCTTCTCCAAAAAATTCCATTTTCATACTTGTAGGCAACATATATCGTACTAGAAAGAAACAAGCAATTGCCGTTAAGACAATAGAAACCCAGTTTCCAATATTTAGAGCTTTTTGTACTTGTTGTTCCTTTGCATCAGGATCTGAAATTTTAACCAATAAAGTCCCTATAATAGAGAAAATAATTCCAAAACCGGCGATGGCCATCGGTAATAATATAGGTCCTATTCCTCCGAAAGCGTCTTCTATACTTCCTCCCATATCTTTAATCACATAGTTCCCTAGAACCATAGCTGCCAAAACCGTTGCTACATAAGAGCCAAATAAATCGGCACCCATTCCTGCTACGTCTCCAACATTATCTCCAACGTTATCTGCAATTGTAGCAGGATTACGCGGGTCATCCTCTGGAATACCAGCTTCTACTTTACCCACTAAATCAGCGCCTACATCGGCAGCTTTTGTATAAATTCCACCACCAACTCTGGCAAACAAAGCGATAGATTCAGCCCCAAGAGAAAAACCTGTCAATGTTTCCAAAACGATAGTCATATCTTCATTAGTAGTCCACACACCATTCATAAAAAAGTAGTAAAAGAAAATAAAGAAAGAGGTCAAACCTAAAACAGCTAAACCAGCAACACCAAGTCCCATAACCGTTCCTCCTCCAAAAGAAACTTTCAGTGCTTGCGGCAAACTCGTGCGAGCGGCTTGTGTTGTTCTAACATTTGTTTTTGTTGCAATTCTCATTCCCATATTCCCAGCCAAAGCTGAAAAAAAAGCTCCAATCACAAAAGCCACCACGATAAATAAATGCGTTGAAGTTCCAGGTATAAATGTAATTGCGGCTAAAACAAAACTCGCAGCAATAACGAAAAAAGTCAATAACCTATATTCTGCTTTAAGGAATGCGAGTGCTCCTTCATAAATATAATCTGAGATCTCTTTCATCTTGCCGTCCCCAGGATCCTGTTTCAGTACCCAAGTTCTCTTCACCGACATAAATATAAGTCCTATAATCGCCATAACAATTGGCAAATAAATCATAATTGTATTCATAAATTTGGTTTTTGGTTGTTGGTTAATTTTTTAATTTTTCAAGCGTAACGTGACGAATTTAAACAAAAAAGCAACACTCTTGCTAGAATGTTGCTTTTTTTATAAAATATTTTGAGAAAAATTACTTGATACTAAATAATCCTTCAGGTTTGTTTTCTATCGCGTCAAAACGTTCTGTACATTTTTTTATTATATCGTAAGCTTCGCCTACATCTCCCCATCCACCTACGTCAACTGTTTTGTTTTCAAGATCTTTATACACCTGGAAGAAATGTTCGATTTCTTTAAGCAAATGCGGATTCATATCAGATAAGTCATTTAATGAATTCCAAATTGGATCAGAAACTGGTACGCAAATTACTTTTTCGTCCGGTCCCTTGTCATCTGCCATATGGAAAACACCAATAGGCTTCACTTCCATTACACAACCAGGAAAAGTTGGTTCGTTTACTAAAACCAGAACATCTAATGGATCTCCATCAAGTGCCAATGTTTCAGGAATAAATCCGTAATCCGCAGGGTACATCATTGAAGAGAATAGCATTCTATCAAAACGCATTCTTTTTATTTCGAAATCGTACTCGTATTTATTTCTACTTCCTCTTGGAATTTCGATTAACACATCGAAAGTTTTTATTTTGTCTGCAGTCATTTTATTTTATATCTTAAATCTGTTATGCTCTCGCAAAAGTAGTCTAAAAACCTATTTATTACAAGTATAATTTCCTTAAAATATAAGAAACCAAAAGGCGTGACTTTTATCAAAATGTAATCTTCCTCCCTCTTTTCTCCAAATAATAATGCCACAAAAGAAATGTGGCAAGGGATCGACAGGGACTCCATCTTAAAGTATAAATCTCGATTTCTTCTTTACTTTCAATCTGAAGCAATTCTTTAATGGTATTTACTACCGCAATATCGCCTAATGGCAACAAATCTGGCTCCTGCAGACAAAACATCAAATAAACATCAACGGTCCAGTTTCCTATTCCCTTGATTTTGATGAGTTCCTCACGGACTTGCTGAGCTGTTTTGGCTCCCAAAGATTCTAAATCAATCTCATTATTTAATATTGCTGTTGATAAAGCTTTGATATAAGACGTTTTTTGTCGGCTTACGCCAAGATTCCTAAATTCCTCATCCAATAAATTTAAAAGTGCTTGTGGCTGGAAGTTTTTCTCTCTTGCTTTTAATTTCAAAAATGTCGCCTTGGCTGAATCGATAGACACTTGTTGTTCCAGTATCAGTAACACCAGCGTCTCAAAACCTTCAGGCCTTTTGGGGATTTTTGGAATCCCGTATTTTTCAATTATCATTTTAAAAATGACATCTTGTTCAGAAAGGAAATCTAAAGCGTGTTTCATCATCGATTGTTTTTTAGCCCAGATAGCAGTGGAAATCCTTTTCTTTTTTTCTTTAAAAAAGAAAAGATTGAAACGAATAGCTGGAACTAGCTCCAGATACTGAAACAAGTTCAGCATAAATTAAAAATAAAACCCGAATGAGCCTTTTACAGCAAAACGATTTGTATCCGGCGTATTTAGATAATTGCCTCTCCAAGAAAAATCGATACGTAATACCTTGAATATATTTCCAATTCCAGCGCTGTATTCCCAATACACTTTTTCCGGTGCACTGTAAACCAAGCCTGAGGCATTAATCGCTCTATTTTCATCTGAAATGGTTCCGTAAACTCCTTTTACCCCAATAATTTCTCTCCAATTAAGTTTTCTCATAAAAGGGATTCTAGCAAAAAGTCTTCCGCTGAAATTGTGATTCCACTCCAAAGTGGCATATTGATCGGTCACAAATTCATAGAAATTAAGGTTGCTGAACGTATTCTCAATGGTGAAATAGGTTTGGTTTCCAGGAATAACACTCATTAGCCCCAAAGGAATCGTTCCAAAAGTTTTCCCCACTTCAACAATTACATTCGTCCGTCCTATTGGACCTATGATTATGGGCTGTTTATAATACAGTTGTATTTTTTCATACTGGAAATCGCCATTCAAAAGTCCTTTAAAACCGTGACTGTAATTCAGGTAAAAACGACTGAACGGACTATCTACATTATCCCTTTCTACACCATATCCAATTGTTTTTCTATTGGGCGTATATTCTACCTGGAAATTAACTTCTGATTGTTTTAGGTCACTTTTTGTCACCGTACATGCAGCATCTGTGTAGTAATCCAAACTGAAAGCATCAGAAGCAGCTTGCAAAGTCCTGTAAGAGAATCCAGATTGGAAAGTCAAATTCTTGACAGGTTCCATCTCGACACCAACATTGCTAAGGTTGATGTTAGTAAGCTTTCCGTTGCTTCCCGACGAAAAAACGGAAGATGAGGCAAAGCTTCTACCCAAAACATCATTTGTGGTGGTCAAACTTGCTCCTATTTGTTCAACATCACGTCTATTACCTCCAGACAAAATAATTCTCTTTTTCTTATCAACCATCCACTTGCCAGAAAGTCCGTATTTGAATTTATCATCTTTAAAACCGTAGGCCGTATATCCCTGTAGACGCCAAGTATCATTTGGTCCAAAATAAGTTCTTCCCCCGGTCCTTAATCGAACACCCTCTACTTCATTATAACCAAATGACGAGAAAATGGGGCCGTAATCAAAGTGTCCAACTTGTATGTAACCACTACCCAGAATTTGAACCAAATTATATATTTGTTGAAACTTCTTTACCGTTTTCAAAGTGTCAAGCATTTTGTAAACACCCAATTCATCTTTAGTCAACTTTTCGTAACGGTTTTCCCGCCAATATTCCTCTGATTTATTATAGACTTCATTATCAATAAAGCTTACCTCTTCTCTATAAAAAGCTGCCGGTTTCTCTTTATTAAATACGTGGTTATCATAAAGTGTTGTTCGCTTACCATAAACCCCTTTAGACTCTTCTTTTTTATTTAATGCGAAGTCGGACATCATGTAATCTCGCGTCAGCAAAAATATCGAGTCGTTCTGCACATCAAATTCCTGTTCGATATAAATTTCCTTTACCCAGTTGATATTAGCACTTTTTGTAACGGCCATATTAATTTTCTTGATGGCAAACGTGCTATCATTTACCCAAAAATCACCTTTAAAAGTCAATTCGTTTTTTCTTCTAGGATAGAACACAATATTGTAGCACCATTTCTCACCAATATAAGCACTGTCTTTAAGAACATAATTATACACATCGATCCCTGTTTTTGACAACGGACTAGTGAAACTTTTATCAAAAAATGTCAAGTAGTTATTATAGATGTCATAATCCGAGTACAAATCCTTCACGAAAGACATGATTTGTTGATTATTACTAAATCCGGAGTTTTTATTTGCTTTTAATTTTTCTTTTACTTTATTCAACTTGTTGTTGCCGTAAACATCCGATAAAGATTCATTAATAAATATAGGCAAATAGGTTTTCCCCGTGACTCTCGATGTATCTACGTGATCGAATATAAATTCCATCCCTTTGAAAAGTTTGTTTTTCATGTAAGCACTATCAATTGTGTTCATGTCAAACTCAATTTTTTCATACTTTTCCATCTGATACTGATCAAACTGACTCAAGCCATTTTTACGTTTTCTTTCCCAGATTTTCCTGAGAATATCAAGAGCAGGGTTGTCCTTTTTCGAAGTTTTTCCAGTAAAAATAACGACTTCTTGCAGGTTTTCGGCTTCGTTTAACTGAATCCTGAAGTTATAATTAACTGCCTTTGCCAAAGTGATTTCTCGATCAGAAAAACCAACGGATGCAACTAGTAATGCAGTGTATGTCTTGGTGGATTCAAGGTAAAATCGACCGTCTTCATTCGCGACAGTCCCTTCACTGGAACCTTTGAAGACTACGTTTGCAAAAGGAACCGGCAAGTTTGTTTTGTCCACAATTATACCACTCACTTTCGTCTGCGCGAGGAGTGCGCCCACTTGTAAGAAAAGACAAACTAAACTGAATACTATAATCTTTTTCATAATTTACTTTAAAAAAAAATCTTCATCATACTTACGCATGATGAAGATTTTATAACCGAATTATTGTATTATTTATACATTACTTTTTTAACCGCTTTAATTACATCATCTGCGTTTGGCAACCATTCTTTCAATAATACTGGAGAATAAGGCGCTGGTGTGTCGGCAGTCGTGATTCTTTGTATTGGCGCATCTAAAAAGTCAAAAGCACGCTCTTGAACGATATATGCAATTTCAGAAGCTACACTTGCAAAAGGCCAAGCTTCTTCAAGAACTACCAATCTATTGGTTTTTTTTACTGAAGTTAGGATTGTTTCGTGATCCATAGGACGCACGGTTCTCAAATCGACAATCTCACATGAAATCCCTTCTTTGGCCAATTCCTCTGCAGCGATATAAGCTTCTTTTATAATTTTTCCGAAAGAAACTATAGTAACATCAGTTCCTTCGCGTTTGATGTCCGCAACACCAATTGGGATAGTATATTCACCATCTGGAACTTCTCCCTTGTCACCGTACATTTGTTCAGATTCCATAAAAATTACAGGGTCATTATCACGAATAGCGGATTTTAAAAGCCCCTTTGCATCATAAACATTAGACGGAACAATTACCTTAAGACCGGGAGTATTAGCAAACCAATTTTCCAATGCTTGAGAGTGAGTTGCACCTAATTGTCCAGCTGAAGCAGTCGGCCCACGAAAAACTATAGGCACATTAAACTGGCCTCCCGTCATCTGACGCATTTTGGCTGCATTATTTATAATTTGATCAATTCCGACAAGACAGAAATTAAAAGTCATGTATTCCACAATTGGTCTACAGCCGTTCATTGCGGAACCCACTGCAATTCCCGTAAATCCTAGCTCTGCAATTGGAGTGTCGATAACTCTTTTTTCTCCAAATTCTGCAAGCATACCCTTTGATGCCTTGTAAGCGCCATTGTATTCGGCAACCTCTTCACCCATTAAGTATATAGACTCATCATTACGCATTTCTTCGCTCATTGCTTCGCAAATGGCCTCTCTAAATTGTATCGTTCTCATATTTGATATTGTAAGTGTAATTTTCCTTGAGCAAAAATAAATATTTAATATCATTTAAATGCATAAAATAGCCTAAAATAAAAAGAAGCTATTTACGACTACAAGCTATATCTTCCTGCCACTAAAGCAGGCGGAAAAAGGACTCTGTCGCAACCGAAGCTACGAAATCGTAATAGTTCTAATAATTATTATGCATGCATAGTATATTATTCAAAATATTATTCTAATTTTGTAACAGCAATTTTAGAATAAAAAAAATAAACCTATGAAAATATTAGTTTGCATCAGTCACGTTCCTGATACTACTTCCAAAATTAATTTTACCAATGGTGATTCCGAATTTGATACCAACGGTGTGTCCTATGTGATAAATCCAAATGACGAATTTGGTTTGACGCGTGCTATTTGGTTCCAAGAACAACAAGGGGCAACTGTAACCGTAGCTAATGTTGGCGGACCTGAAACAGAGCCTACCTTGAGAAAAGCATTAGCAATTGGCGCAAACGAAGCTATTCGTGTCAACGCAAGTCCAACCGATGGTTTTTTTGTAGCAACACAACTTGCTGAAGTAATTAAAAACGGAGAATATGACCTAGTCATCGCAGGAAAAGAATCATTAGACTATAACGGAGGAATGGTTCCGGGAATGATTGCCGCAATTTTAGGTAATAACTTCGTCAACTCCTGCACTAGCATCACAGTTGAAGGAACAGCTGTAAAGGCAGTTCGAGAAATTGACGGTGGTAAAGAAACTGTTTCTACTTCGCTTCCATTAATTATTGGTGGTCAAAAAGGGTTAGTTGAAGAAAAAGACTTGCGCATTCCTAACATGAGAGGAATTATGACTGCAAGATCTAAAGCGTTAACGATTGTAGAGCCGATTGAAGCATCAATCAATACTAAGGCGGTGAAATTTGAAAAACCAGCTGCTAAATCGGCCGTGAAATTAATTTCTGCCGATAATTTAGATGAGTTAATCGACCTATTACATAACGAAGCAAAGGTAATATAACAGTGATTTTTAATCCGAGATTTACCATTCTCGTTCCAAATTTAAAACTCATAATTCAACATTCAAAATAAAAGAATTTATGTCAATATTAATATACGCAGAATCTGCTGAAGGTAAGTTCAAGAAAGTTGCTTTCGAATTAGCTTCATATGCAAAGAAAGTTGCAGAATCATTAGGGACCACCGTAACAGCGGTAACTGTAAATGCAGGAGATGTTTCGGAATTGTCAAAATACGGTGTAGATAAAGTATTAAAGGTAACCAATGACAAATTAGCGGACTTTACCGCCAATGCATATGCCGATGTTATTAAACAAGCGGCACAAAAAGAAAGTGCTAAATTAGTTCTACTATCTTCAACTACAGACAGTATTTATCTTTCTTCGCTAGTAGCAGTGGCTCTCGAAGCAGGTTTTGCTTCAAATGTGGTAGGACTGCCTGTAAGCACTTCTCCTTTTCAAGTACGAAGAAATGCTTTCTCAAACAAAGCATTCAACATAACAGAAATTTCAACTGACGTAAAAGTTCTTGGTCTTGCCAAAAACTCATACGGTATTTCTGAAACCGAATCGACATTAACTGAGGAAGACTTCAATCCGTCAATCGGAGAAAGTGATTTTGGAGTAAAAGTAGAATCAGTAGAAAAAATATCTGGAAAGGTAGCCATTGCCGATGCAGATATTGTAGTTTCAGCAGGTCGTGGTTTAAAAGGACCTGAAAACTGGGATATGGTTGAAGAGTTGGCCACAGTTCTTGGCGCAGCTACAGCCTGTTCTAAACCAGTTTCCGACCTTGGGTGGAGACCTCATGGAGAACACGTTGGACAAACAGGGAAACCTGTTGCAACTAATTTATATATTGCCATTGGTATATCAGGAGCGATACAACATATAGCAGGAATCAGCTCTTCAAAAGTAAAAGTAGTTATCAATACCGACCCTGAAGCTCCTTTCTTTAAGGTGGCCGACTATGGAATTGTAGGAGACGCCTTTGATGTTGTGCCAAGATTAATAGAAAAATTTAAAGCTTTTAAAGCGCAGCAGTCATAATTAAATAAATCTGTTGAAAAAGTAATGCCTAAAAAACGAGATATTTGTATCTTTGCTTTTAGGCATTACTTTTTTTAAGATTCACGCAGCCTAATTTATTATTAAAAAACGCAGTGCAACGCACTTTTCCATTTCAACAAATATGAGCTTAGTTAAATTATCCATAAAAGGAATTTCATACAGTCAGACACAAAACGGGGCCTATGCTCTAATTTTGAATGAAGTTGACGGCGAAAGAAAGTTACCCATTGTAATTGGTGCTTTTGAAGCACAGTCAATCGCAATTGCCTTAGAAAAAGAAATTAAGCCACCACGTCCTTTGACGCATGATTTATTTAAAAATTTTGCAGAGCGTTTTGATATCGTTGTCAAGCAAGTAATTATTCATAAACTTGTCGATGGAGTATTTTACTCTAGTATCATTTGCGAAAGGGATAAAATAGAAGAAATCATAGACGCGAGAACCTCAGACGCAATTGCGCTGGCATTACGTTTCAATGCACCTATTTTTACATATAAAAATATTCTAGACAAAGCTGGTATTTATCTGAAAGCAAACTCTTTGGAAGAGGATAAAGACGCGCAAGAAATAGACGAAATGTTTTCGAATCCAAAATCTTTTGGCAAAGAAGAAGAGGAAGGACGTCAATCTGATCGACCGTATATTAGACAAAGTCTAGAAGAATTGAATGAACTACTTGGCCAAGCAGTAGCCCAGGAAGATTACGAAAAAGCTGCAAAAGTAAGAGACGAAATTTCAAAAAGGGAATCGTAATTTTATTATTATTCATTTTCTTTCTATTTAAACCAAAAAAGCATTTACATTAAACTTTAAATTATCCATTGGTTACTTTTGAAGAGATATACTTAAGTTTAACACAAAGATTAATGTTGTGCTTCTTTAATAATATTGATAAAAATAATCTATGAAATCAAATTTCCTGCTCGTTCTCGCAACGTTATTTATTTTTTCAAGTGCCTCTTCCCAGGAATATTATTTGCATTGCGGAAAAATCCTAAATACCCAATCCGGCAAAGAACTATCAAACCAAACCATTATTGTTTCTAAAAACAAAATAACAAAAATACAAGATGGTTTTATCTCAAAAGCAAATTCTCAAGACATTGAAATAGATCTTAAAAATAAATATGTATTACCAGGACTTATTGACTTACACGTTCACATAGAAGGACAACATGACAGCGACAGCTACATGTCAAAGTACATCGACAACGAGGCTGACATTGCATTTCAGGCTGTAGGTTGTGCAGAAGTAACTCTTTTAGCTGGATTTACAACCGTCCGTGATTTAGGTGGTACTGGAGTTAATATTTCTTTAAGAAATGCAATCAATAAAGGTATTGTAAAAGGCCCAAGAATTTTTACTGCTGGAAAAGCGATATCTACAACAGGAGGACACGCAGACCCGACCAATGGAAGCAACCGAAAACTCGTAGGTGATCCAGGCCCGCATGAAGGAGTAATCAATTCTCCTGAGGAAGCAGTAAAAGCAGTAAGAGAACGTTATAAAGAAGGTGCCGACGTAATTAAAATCACAGCGACAGGTGGCGTTTTGAGCGTAGCAAAAAACGGTAAAAACCCACAATTCTCTATAGACGAAATCAAAGCTATCACAACGACAGCCAAAGACTATAACATGTTAACAGCAGCGCACGCGCATGGAGACGAAGGGATCCAAAGAGCTATATTAGGTGGTATAAAAACTATTGAACACGGAACTTTCATGAGTGAAGAAACTATGGAGTTGATGAAAAAATACGACGCGTACTTAGTACCTACCCTTAGTGCAGGTAAAGAAGTAGAAAAAAATGCAGAAATCGATGGGTTTTACCCCGATATTATAGTTCCTAAAGCCCGCGAAATAGGGCCAAAACTTAAGTCCACTTTTGCTAAGGCTTACAAAAAAGGGGTTAAAATTGCTTTTGGGACTGATGCCGGAGTCTTTCCTCATGGAATCAATGCAAAAGAATTTGGATACATGGTTGAAGCGGGAATGCCCCCCTTAGAAGCAATACAGTCTGCGACAATTACTAATGCTATGCTATTAGGTATTGGTGACCAAGCAGGCCAAATAAAAGAGAACTTCTTAGCAGATATTATTGCTGTTGATGAAAACCCGGTGAGCACAATTAGAACCTTAGAAAAAGTAGTTTTTGTAATGAAGGACGGAAAAATATATAAAAACTAAAACCAGCATACACCACAATTCAATGAAACAATATTTAGACTTAGTAAAACACGTAATGGCAAACGGTTGCCAAAAAGGAGACCGAACAGGAACTGGTACAAAAAGCGTATTCGGATACCAAATGCGCTTTGACCTAAGTGAAGGTTTCCCAATGGTCACCACAAAAAAACTACACCTTAAATCAATTGTTTACGAATTGCTTTGGTTTCTAAAAGGAGATACAAATATAAATTATCTTCAGGAAAACGGTGTTAAAATCTGGGATTCTTGGGCCGATAAAAATGGTGATTTAGGACCTGTATATGGTCACCAATGGCGAAATTGGAACAGTGAAGAAATCGACCAAATCACGGATCTAATTACTGAATTGAAAACCAATCCTAATAGCCGCAGAATGATAGTTTCCGCATGGAATCCTTCAGTACTACCGGATACAACAAAATCATTTGACGAAAACGTAGCCAACAACAAAGCGGCCTTACCCCCTTGTCATGCCTTCTTCCAGTTTTACGTAGCCGACGGGAAACTATCCTGCCAATTATACCAACGAAGCGCCGACATCTTTTTAGGAGTGCCCTTTAATATTGCCTCATATGCGTTATTAACCATGATGATTGCTCAAGTATGTGATCTAGAACCGGGTGAATTCATACACACTTTTGGCGACGCACATATTTATAACAATCATTTTGAACAACTTGAACTGCAACTATCAAGAGAGCCAAAATCATTACCAAAAATGATCCTTAATCCAACAATAAAGAACATATTCGAATTTGATTTTGACGACTTCACCCTCGAAGGTTACGAACCACATCCCGGAATAAAAGGCAGCGTAGCGGTATAAAAGGAACTAAAAGCAGCTTTAAGTCTAAACTGTCAAGACCCCATTTTCATTTCCTGCATATTCATTCCATAAGAAAGAATCTGCCTGAGCATCATTGACGAAGGCTCCGTCGATTACATATTTGAATTCATAAGAAGCATCTTTTTCTATATTAAAAACACCCTTAAAAGTTCCGTTTTTTAACTTACTTAAAGCTCCATCTTCTTGGTTCCAATTGTTAAAATCACCGATAACAGAAGCTTCATTTGCCTCCTTAGCCTCTACAGAAAAAGTAACTTTACAAACTGGTTTCGTTTTTATAAACTGTTTTTTTATTGACATAACTATTTCATTTTTAGATTTATGTAGCAAAGAAAACAAATTACAATGTACTTTTTACACACCATATGAAGTTTTAAGACAATGTCCAAAACTATGTTAAATTTTAGCTAATTTATTAACTTAACAGCTGCTAAATTTTCTTAAATAAAAAAGAAAACGTTTTCATAATAAATATTCCTTATCCTAAATAGTGACTTTACAAATTAAATTTTACCTTTATAAACTAAAATTCAACTTATGGAAAGAGATCGACATGAACTCTACGAATATGCCCGTAAAAGAATAAAACAAAAGAAGGGAATCTATTTTCATTTTGTTCTTTTATTCTTAGCGAGTTTGTTTCTTTTTGTTTCTACAAAAATTTTTAATTTTAGCCATGCTACAAACTGGTATAAATGGTTAATTACAGTGTGGCTATTCCTTTTTATCTTGCACTTTATTAAAGTCTACATTACTGACCGATTTATGAATAAAAACTGGGAAAGGGAACAAATAGATCGTCTTGTCGCTCTGCAACAAAAAAAAATAGAAGAATTAGAAATGCATATTACTGAAGACACTTCCAAATAAAAACAACAAATATGATTATAATGATTGCCGCAGCATCTGAAAACAATGCACTTGGAAAAAACAATGAGATGATTTGGCATCTACCTAATGATTTTAAAAGATTTAAAACCCTTACTTCAGGACATCATATCATAATGGGTAGAAAAACATTTAAAAGCCTAGTAAAACCGCTGCCAAACAGAACTCATATTGTAATAACCCGTCAAAAAAATTATGCTCCCGAAGGATGTATCGTAGTCCACAGTATGGAAGAAGCAATTGAAGTTTGCCCAGAAAATCAAAATTCATATATAATAGGTGGAGGAGAAATATACACTTTAGGAATGCCTTTTTCGGACAAAATCGAACTCACATTAGTCCATCATAATTTTGAAGCAGATGCATTTTTTCCAGAAATCGAACTTAAAGATTGGGAAATAATAAATTCTGAGTTTCAAGCAAAGGACGAAAGGCATCTTTTTGATTATACATATCAAACCTACTCTAGAAAATAAAAACACCCCAACAAGTCGGGGTGTTTCGTTTTAAATCAATGATTGAATAAATGATCTACTCTTGAAAGATAATTTGATAACATAATACAAAAATCACGAATGCTAAAAAAACTCCACAAATGAAGATGATAGCGTTTGATGTTTTCTGAGAGTACATCTCAAAAAAGCCTCTAATACCAAATACCACGAAGGTACTAAAGACAAAATAAATAAAAATTTCCAAAAACAAATTTAATCCTAAGAACGTATGTTGCGCTAAAAATGCATTACTGTTTCTTAAAACAGCACCATCAAAAAGACCAACAAGAACAAGCGACATGATTAGCGCAAGAAGCAAACACTTGGTTTGGATCATTAATTCTTTTTTAATCATTGACTAAAATTACTTTATTTAACCGTGTAAAACTCGTTATTATTATCCTTACCCACAATACCCACTTTTAGTGATATTTTAAATAATTTGTAGACAACCTCTTTCACATTATTTTATTATAAACTAAAAAAAACATCTTTTTAAAATAATTTCTTCTTAGTTCTGCAAAATCTATTTACAGTTCAAAATAGATTGTATTATATTTGTGCAAATTAAAAAAAATGTCCAAAAACATAACACCTTATAAAGATTCAGCTCTAGGCAAAAAAGAACAAGTTGCAAAAATGTTCGACACCATATCCGGCAATTATGACAGTTTGAACCGTGTCATTTCTTTTGGAATAGATATAAAGTGGCGTAAAAAGGTTTTACAACTTGTCGCTAAATCGAATCCGAAAAAAATTCTGGATATCGCAACAGGAACTGGCGATCTGGCCATTTTAATGGCACAAACGAACGCGGACGAAATAGTTGGCTTGGATATTTCTGCCGGTATGCTAGAAGTGGGGGTGAAAAAAATTGCCGCTAAAAAACTGAGCAACACTATAGAAATGATTTTAGGCGATTCGGAAAATATGCCTTTTGAGGATAATTCCTTTGACGCAATAACAGTTGCCTTTGGTGTCAGAAACTTTGAAACCCTCGAAAAAGGATTGGCGGAAATACTGAGAGTTTTAAAACCAAATGGGGTCTTTGTGATTTTAGAAACTTCTGTACCGGATAAAACTCCTTACAAACAAGGCTATAATTTTTATAGCACAAACATACTGCCTATTATTGGAAAGTTATTCTCCAAAGACGATGTAGCATACGGATATTTGTCTGAATCAGCGGCAGCATTCCCTTACGGAGAAGCTCTAAACAATATTTTGAAGAAAGTTGGGTTTATAGATGTAGTATCGATGCCGCAAACCTTTGGAGTGGCTACTATCTATTCTGCATCCAAAAAATAACCCCTAGAAGGATTTCCTATATGAGAAAAATAGTTGTCGTTGTTTTACTAGGCCTATCCTTCACAGGAACCTCACAGCTTAAAAAAAGCATGTTTGCTAAAGACCCTATAATAAATTTGGAGAATTTTCAAAAGTCAAGAGTATATTATGGCTTTTATTTAGGCTTCAACTCTTTTGACTTCAAAATAGATTATAAAAGTGTAGGACCCGATATTTTAGTTAAAAAAACAACTGGATTCAATGTTGGAATAGTGGGAGATTTAAAACTGCAAGAATACATTAACTTACGCTTTGAACCGGGACTCTACTACACAAAAAGAGATTTAAACTATCCTGATTCCTATTTCCAATCGACAGCAACAGCTTTAGATAAATTGCGAGAAGTAAACAGCACTTACATTCATTTCCCCTTGTTGTTAAAGTTTTCATCACTAAGAACTGGTAATATCAGACCATACCTAGTAGGAGGTGTTTCCGCAACTCTAAATTTATCTAGTTATTCAAAATCAAAAGATGATAATTCTGAGCAAAAATTTAGAGTAAAACCCTGGACTAATAGTTATGAACTGGGTTTTGGTATTGATCTTTTTTCAGAATATTTTATATTTTCTCCTTCGATAAGAGGTGTCTTTGGACTTTCTGATGAGTTAATACGCGACAATGATCCTAATAGCCCGTGGACCAGTAATATTGGGTCTTTAAAATCCAGAGCTATCTTGATTAATTTCACGTTTCATTAATAAAAGGAAAAGTCCCTCAATTTTAAATTAATTTTTCCTCCTAAATTCACTTAATACTATTGCGGTTGCACTCGCTACATTTAAACTTTCTGTCTCTTGAACGTCCCCGAAACGAGGAATTGAAAGCTTGTTTTTTATTACTTTTTCAAGCTCCTTCGAAATACCGTTTGCCTCATTGCCCATGATAATGAGCCCTTCTTGCGGCAAAGTACATTTGTAAATATTCAAGCCATCCATAAAAGTTCCAAAAACAGCTAATCTGGTCTCCGAAACAAAGCTGTTTAAATCCACGTAATTTACATTTACCCTTGCAATAGACCCCATCGTTGCCTGTACTACTTTTGGATTGTATATGTCAACTGTTTCCTTTGAACACAATAATTGGTCAATCCCAAACCAGTCACATAGCCTCATAATAGTTCCTAAGTTTCCAGGGTCACGTATAGAATCTAAAGCAAGGATTAGACCCACCTCCTTTATTTTTTTCTCAACGGGCATTTTAAATACCGCCAAACAAGTATTTGGTGTCGCTAACGCGGTAATTTTTTTTAAATCTGCTTCACTAACTAATGTCTTTTTTGTTAGCAAAACATCTTCAAAATCATTTTGAGTAGTGTACAATTGTTCGAGTTCAAATTTAGATTCCAGTAATTCTCGAATCACTTTTATGCCTTCGGCAAAAAACAATTGATGGGTAATTCGATACTTTTTTTGTTGTAAACTCGATATAAGCTTTATTTGGTTTTTACTGACCATAAAAATATGTACTTTTGAATTAAATATTTTAAAACACTTGAGAAAAATTTCGACAAAAATAGCAGCATTTATCCTAATAACAACACTGATTTTAGCTTGTAATGCTGAAAAAAGAGTTCCTGATGGAAAACAACTCCTGATGAAAAATAAAATTGCGGTAAATGGCAAAGCAACTAAGGAGGAAGATGTCTTTAATCAGTTGTATCAAAACCCTAACAGTAGTTTATTATTGGGTTTTCGTTTACGTTTGAACTTATATAATTTAGCGAATCTAAACCCTGACTCCACCTACCAAGCCAAATTTACTAATAATCCTGGGAAATATGAAAGAAAATCAAAATGGCTATCCGCAAAACAAGTGGATCGACTAGGACAATCCTTTTGGTATCATGGAATTCATGAATTCTTAAAAAAAACAGGAGAACCACCCGTAATTATAGAAAAGGAAAAAACGGACAAATCATTATTGCGTTTAAAGTATTACTATTTTAACAATGGCTTTTTTAATGTAAAAGCAGAGGAAAAAATAGACACGTTGAGTATCAAAAGAGCAAACATAAAATACCTAATTACCACTGGAAAAGGTTACGTTATTGACAGCATAAGAACAAGTATTAGCACGCCTGTCTTAGACTCACTATATGAAACTATAAGACCCAACAGTTTGATTAAGTCTGGTAAGCAATACAAAACAGTCGATTTTGAAGATGAAAAAAACAGAATTGCCGCAAATTTTAGAAATAACGGAGTTTATTTTTTCCAACCTACTTACGTAAGCTTTGATATCGATACCATAAACAAACAAGACAAAGCAGATGTAAATCTAATCATCGATGACTACTCCTATCAAGAAAAAGATTCTACTAGAACTGAACCCTTTAAAATATATAAAATAAGTGACGTTAACATTTATACAGATTACTCTCCAAGCAACAGTGGTTTAGAATTTACTGACAGTACAACCTATAAAAACTTTAATTTCTATAGTCACAACAAATTACGATACAAACCCCAAGCCATTACGGATGCTATTTTTATCGCAAAAGGAAGTCTATTTGCCGACAACAATACTATTTTGACAACACGGTACTTAAATAATCTTAAGATCTTTAATTACCCAAGTATCCAATATGAAATCGACTCAAGAGACACAACGTCTAGTTCTTTGATAGCTAAAATTTATCTGACTCCTCGCAAAAAATATAGTTTTGGGACCTCATTAGATGTTACGCACTCAAACATTCAGGACATTGGAATTGCCCTAAGTATTTCTGAAACAATCAGAAATGTTTTTAATGGCGCCGAAACATTAGAACTTTCAGCTCGTGGAAATATTGGATCATCAAAGGATCTAGCAAACCCAAATAATCAGCTATTTAATGTCTCGGAATATGGACTCGATTTAAAATTAAATCTTCCACGAATTTTCATGCCTTTCTCCACCGAAAAGATCATTAAAAAAAGTATGATTCCCTCGACTCTAATGGCTATAGGTTTTGCCCGACAACAAAACATTGGCTTAGATAAAGAAAATTTCACAGGATCATTCTCTTATAACTGGACACCCACAAAGAAAAACACGGCGCGTTTCGATCTTTTCAACGTGCAATTTGTAAGAAATCTGAATCCGCAAAATTACTTTAATGTATATGGGTCTTCCTATAACGCACTAAATGAAATTGGACAAACATATAGTAATAACACTTCTTATTTTAAAGACGGAAATTTGATCATTGAGGATGGAACGAGCGGTTTTACCAATGATGTACTAAAAGGAAGCGGCAACTTTTTAAACCCCATACAGCAGGCAGATTTTGAAAGTGTCAAAAGTATCGAAGAACGAAGAGTGCGACTTACTGAAAATGATTTTATTCTCGCAACTAGTTTTACTTTTACAAAAACAACCAAAACAGATTTACTGGACAATACTTTTTATCTCTTCAAAACAAAAATAGAATCTGCAGGATCCCTATTGTCCCTAGTTTCAAACACGACAAAACAAACAAGAAATGAAAATGGCAATTTTGAACTTTTTAATTTAGAATATTCAGAATATCTAAAAACAGAATTTGACTACATCAAACATTGGGATCTGACTAAAGAAAAAGTGTTTGCAATCAGAACCTTTTTTGGAATCGCAATACCATTTGGAAATTCGAACAACGTTCCCTTTTCGAGAAGTTATTTCTCAGGTGGATCAAACGACAACAGAGCATGGCAACCATATAGTTTAGGGCCTGGAAGTAGCGGAGCATTGGATGACTTCAATGAAGCAAACATGAAAATTGCATTAAGCAGTGAATTTAGATTTAAAATCTTAGGAGATTTAAAAGGAGCCGTTTTTGCTGACGCGGGTAATATCTGGAATGTTTATGATAATGTAACTGACGAAAAATCAACATTTACGGGTTTTAAAAGCCTCGAAAACATTGCTTTGGGTACTGGTTTTGGATTAAGATATGATTTAAATTTTTTTGTAATTCGTTTTGATCTTGGATTTAAAACTTATAATCCTGCTGATGAAACGGGTAAAAAATGGTTTCGTGACTACAACTTTGGCCACTCCGTTTTAAATTTTGGAATAAATTACCCCTTCTAATGCTAATAAATTCTTATTTTTGCTGTCTTAAACTAAAAACTAAAAAAACCAACTAAAAAAATTTAAAATGGCACACAATATCAAACCGGGCGTAGCTACAGGGGATCAGGTACAGGAAATTTTCAATTATGCGAAAGAAAAAGGATTTGCTTTACCAGCGGTAAATGTTACGGGATCAAACACAATAAACAGCGTTCTTGAGACAGCTGCGAAGCTAAATGCGCCAGTAATCATCCAATTTTCTAATGGAGGTGCGCAGTTTAATGCTGGAAAAGGGCTCTCAAATGTTAATGAAAAATCGGCAATTGCTGGTGGAATTGCTGGTGCGAAACATATCCATGCGTTAGCAGAGGCATATGGCGCAACTGTTATATTGCACACTGACCATTGCGCCAAGAAATTATTACCTTGGATCGATGGATTATTAGATGCTTCTGAAGCAAATTTTGCAGCAACTGGAAAACCATTGTTCAGCTCTCATATGATTGACTTATCTGAAGAGCCGATCGAAGAAAACATCGAAATCTGCAAAGGTTACCTTGAGCGAATGAGCAAAATGGGAATGACATTAGAAATCGAACTTGGAATTACAGGTGGTGAAGAAGACGGCGTTGACAACTCAGATGTTGATAGTTCAAAACTATATACTCAACCTGATGAAGTTGCATATGCTTACGAGGAACTTTCAAAAGTAAGCCCTCGATTTACAATAGCGGCAGCTTTTGGAAACGTGCACGGTGTGTACAAGCCAGGAAATGTGAAACTAACTCCAAAAATCTTAAAGAACTCTCAAGATTACGTACAAAATAAATTCAACACAGGTCCTAATCCTGTTGATTTTGTATTTCATGGCGGATCTGGTTCTACTTTAGAAGAAATAAGAGAAGGTATTAGTTATGGTGTAATAAAAATGAATATCGATACTGACTTACAATTTGCATTCACTGAAGGTATCCGTGATTATATGGTAAAAAACATTGACTATTTAAAGACACAGATTGGTAACCCTGAAGGTGCTGATATTCCAAATAAGAAATATTACGACCCAAGAAAATGGTTACGTGAAAGCGAATTGACTTTCAATGCTAGGCTAGAGCAAGCATTTGCTGACTTAAACAACGTGAATACACTTTAAACTGTTTTAAGTTTAACATTTCAAGATGTGCAACTTTTAACTTGAGATTAAAAAAGAAAAACTATATGGCTTGGTTTAAAAGAAAAGAAAAAGGGATTACGACGGCTACCGAAGACAAAATGGACGTTCCAAAAGGACTTTGGTATAAATCACCTACCGGAAAAATTATTGATGCTGATGAACTGGAGCGGAACTTATTCGTAAGTCCCGAAGATGGTTTTCACGTCAGAATTGGTAGTGACACCTATTTTGAAATTTTATTTGACAACAATGAATTTGTTGAACTAGACAAAAACTTGACTTCAAAAGATCCTTTGCACTTTGTCGATACAAAGAAATACGCAGACCGACTTAAAGACGTTATGGAGAAAACCCAGCTTAAAGACGCAGTGCGTACCGGAGTTGGAAGGTCTAAAGGTAAAGAACTAGTTATTTGCTGTATGGATTTTGCATTTATTGGAGGATCCATGGGAGCTGTAGTAGGCGAGAAAATTTCAAGAGGAATCGATCATGCTATCAAAAACAACATTCCATTTGTAATGATTTCAAAATCTGGTGGAGCAAGAATGATGGAAGCAGCTTATTCTTTGATGCAATTAGCCAAGACATCCGTAAAGCTTGCACAGCTTGCCGAGGCAAAAATCCCTTACATTTCATTGTGTACAGACCCAACGACAGGAGGTACAACTGCTTCTTACGCAATGTTAGGAGATATTAATATCTCTGAGCCTGGCGCATTAATTGGGTTTGCAGGACCACGAGTAGTACGGGACACGACTGGTAAAGATTTACCAGAAGGTTTCCAGACTGCCGAGTTTCTTCTGGAACATGGATTCTTGGATTTCATAACGCCACGAAAAGAATTGAAAGACAAAATTAACTTGTATATTGATTTGATTCAAAACAACGATATTAGATAAATAAAAAATCCCGATGAAAATCGGGATTTTTTTTGCTTTAAAAATAAGTTAGTTGGCTAACCGCTATGTTATTTCAAGGACACCATATCAATTACAAAACGATATTTAACATCGCTTTTATTCATGCGCTCGTATGCTTCATTGATATAAGCCATATCGATAACTTCAACGTCGGATGTAATATTATGCTCTGCACAATAATCAAGCATTTCTTGTGTTTCTGCAATTCCGCCAATCAAACTTCCCATGATACTTCTGCGTTTCAAAACTAATGTCGCAGCAGGGATCACAGCTGGTGCAGAAGGCATTCCAACGATAATCATAGTCCCATTAGTGTTCAGTAAGTTTAAGTATTCATTGTAATCATGATCTGCTGAAACGGTGTTCAGAATTACATCAAATTCATTTGCTAATGATTTCATTACTTCAGCATCTGAAGTCAATGCAAAATGATGTGCCCCTAATTTCTTAGCATCAGCTTCTTTAGATGGAGAGTGACTTAACATTGTTACTTCTGCTCCAAAAGAAGCAGCAAACTTAACAGCCATGTGTCCTAAACCACCTAAACCTAAAATACCTACTTTATGTCCTTTACCTACTTTTAAACGACGCAATGGAGAGTAGGTCGTAATACCGGCACATAATAAAGGTGCCACTCCCGTAAGGTCTAATTTATCCGAGACATGCAATGTATAATCTTCATCAGTAGTAATACTGGTTGAATATCCGCCATAAGTTGGTCTTGTTGTTCCCCTTTCATAACTGTTGTAAGTTCCGGTCATTCCTTCCTCACAAAATTGTTCGTCACCTGCCTTACAACTAACACAAGTTCTACAAGAGTCTACAAAACAGCCTACGCCAGCCAATTCACCAACTTTAAATTTAGTAACCCCATTACCAACTGCTGTGATTTTACCAACTATTTCATGCCCAGGTACTAATGGATAAATAGCTGGACCCCAATCTCCTTTTGCTGTATGTATGTCAGAATGACATACACCACTATATAGTATCTCTATTTGCACTTGCTTCTCCCCAATATCGTTTCTTTCGATAGTGTATGGTTTTAATGGAGTTTCCGCATCGTATGCTGCATAAGCTTTAATTGCTGTCATATTTTGAGTTTTAAATGAACTCAAAATTACAAAAAATGAAAGTCTTACCGTGTTAATATTAGTATAAATGAATTAAAATGAGTCCGCGCATTCGAACCAACATTTGCATTTTAACTATTTACATTCCCGTCCTGATGGCTTCCACTGGATCCAATTTCGATGCAGAAATTGCGGGAAGAATACCGGATATCAAACCAATTATTGCCGCCAATAAAGTCCCCAATAGAACATTACTCATACTTAGAACAAAATCGAAGTCTAACATATTGGTTAATACTAATGCAATAATCCAAACTAACAGCAAGCCTATCATACCACCAATTACTGACAGTATAATGGCTTCGAATAAGAATTGAAATAATATAAATCTGTTTTTGGCGCCGAGGGATTTTTGAATGCCTATTAAATTTGTACGTTCTTTAACTGACACGAACATAATGTTGGCAATTCCAAAGCCACCAACCAATAAAGAGAAAAGACTTATCAACCAACCACCAAATTTCATGTTTAATATGATACCGTCAATTAGATCTGTAAAACCCGAAAAAACATTTATAAAGAAATTGTCCGAGTCACCAGCTTTCAACCCCCGAAAAGAGCGCAGTTTTTGAGAAATCTCTGCTTTATATGCTCCCATATCAACCCCTTTGACAGGCTTAAAGATAATGGCGTTTGTAAGTGAAGTATTGCTATCTCCGTACAATTGCCGGATAAAGTTGACCGGAATGAAAGCTGAGGTATCATCGCTGTCTCCAAATAATGCGGCACCTTGTTTTTTCAAGACACCAATAACCGTAAAACGCTGACCATAGACCCTAACGTTTTTTCCGATGGGCTCAGATTCGTCAAATAGTGATTTTGCAATCTCATTACCCAATACAATAACCCTTGACCCAGAATTTCCTTCTGATTCATTATAGAACCTCCCCTTTTCAAATTCTAACCCTCCTATGTCGCTAAATTCATAGGAACTTGGCACCATATTAACATCGCTAACTGTTTTAGAATCGTGTTTTATGGACTCTCTCTTGACGAAAGCTTGATACGATAATTCATCAGTATTCGTCATAGCCCCTTTCATGTAAGTATATTCATCATACTTCATATTTGGAAATTGTTCTCTTTTCCATTGTGGAACATCTGTTGGGCCAAAAGAGAATTTTATCAGATAAATGGTGTTTTTATCTAAACCGCTCAAATCTTTCGTTATCTTCCTATCCAAAGAGTCCACGGCGGCCAAGACGGCAATAATCGAAAAAATTCCTATGGTTACACCTAACAAAGAAAGTAAAGTCCTCAAAATATTACTGCGTAATGCACTCATTGCAAAAGCAAAACTTTCTTTTAATAAACGGAGATATACTAACATAAAAAACTTTTTGTGTTACGGTAAAATTCTATAAATATTATTCAAAAACCTAATAAAAAACGCTTCGATAGATTGGTATAACTATTTAAGAAAATGTTACAACTCTTCTATGAAATTTATAATCAAAAAAAAACTATTTTTGCGCTTTATAACTACAACTACACAATGAACACAACTAAAACGATTCAATCTGCATTAATTTCTGTATTTTCAAAAGACGGTCTTGAACCAATTGTAAAAAAACTACATTCTCAAAATGTAATTTTATACTCTACAGGTGGAACAGAAGATTTTATAAAAAACTTAGGGATACCCGTTGTCCCAGTTGAAGATGTCACTTCTTACCCTTCAATACTTGGAGGTAGAGTAAAAACATTACACCCGAAAGTTTTTGGAGGTATATTAAACCGCCAAGATAACGAAAGTGATGTGCAGCAAATGGAGGAGTTTGATATTCCCCAAATTGATTTAGTTATCGTTGACTTGTATCCTTTTGAAAAAACAGTTGCTTCAGGAGCAAGTGAAGCTGATATTATTGAAAAAATTGATATTGGTGGCATTTCATTGATTCGTGCTGCTGCAAAAAACTTCAAAGACACAGTAATTATAGCTTCTGTTGATGAGTACGGAATGCTATTGAATTTAATCACTGAACAAAATGGAGCAACAACTCTAGCTGACAGAAAATTGTTAGCCACAAAAGCCTTTCATGTTTCATCCCATTATGACACTTCTATTTTTAATTATTTCAACACTGACGAAACTATTTTTAAAGCAAGTGTAGCAAATGGTCAAATTCTTAGATATGGCGAAAACCCACATCAAAAAGGCTATTTCTTTGGTGATTTTGACGCTATGTTTAAAAAATTACATGGGAAAGAATTATCATACAACAACCTACTCGATGTAGATGCTGCAGTAAGCTTAATTAATGAATTTAAAGTTGACGGACCTACTTTTGCTATTTTAAAACATAATAATGCTTGTGGCCTAGCTACAAGAGAATCCATAAGCGAGGCTTACGTTGCTGCACTGGCATGCGATCCAACATCTGCGTTTGGTGGAGTGTTAATAGCAAACACTAAAATCGATGTAGCTACAGCAACTGAAATAAATAAATTATTTTGTGAAGTAGTTATTGCACCCGAATATGATGCGGAAGCAATTATCATTTTACAAGAAAAGAAAAATAGAATTATTTTAGTTCAAAATGAAGTAGAGTTACCTCAAAAGCAAGTTAGATCTTGTTTAAACGGACTTCTTATTCAAGAAAGGAACACTATTACAGACAATAAAGCAGACTTGAAAACCGTTACTACAACAAGTCCTACTGAACAGCAAATCCTAGATTTAATATTCGCTTCAAAAATTTGCAAAAACACAAAATCAAACACGATTGTCTTTGCAAAAAGCGGAACACTTATATCATCAGGCACTGGTCAAACTTCAAGAGTTGATGCCTTGATGCAAGCAATTGAAAAAGCAAAAACTTTTGGATTTGATTTAAACGGAGCCGTTATGGCAAGTGATGCTTTCTTCCCTTTTCCAGATTGTGTAGAAATTGCAAAAGATGCGGGTATAACTGCTGTAATTCAGCCCGGAGGATCAATAAAGGACGAATTAAGCATCAATTATTGCAATGAAAATAAACTTGCTATGGTATTTACTGGAACACGTCATTTTAAGCATTAATTTGTTTAACTTTGTTAGCTTATAATTTATAACTTTTAAACCCCTAAAAGACTTATGGGATTTTTTGATTTCATGACTGAGGATATCGCGATAGACCTTGGTACCGCTAATACTTTAATCATACATAATGATAAAGTCGTAATTGATAGTCCTTCAATTGTTGCCCGTGACAGGATCTCGGGTAAAATCATTGCTGTTGGTAAAGAAGCCAATTTGATGCAAGGAAAAACGCATGAAAACATTAAGACAATAAGACCTTTGAAAGATGGTGTAATTGCTGATTTTGATGCTTCAGAAAAGATGATCAGTCTGTTTATAAAAAGTATACCTGCGTTAAAAAAGAGAATGTTTACACCAGCACTCAGAATGGTGGTTTGTATTCCTTCAGGAATTACTGAAGTTGAAATGAGAGCGGTTAAAGAATCATGTGAGAGAGTAAACGGAAAGGAAGTTTATCTAATTCACGAGCCTATGGCAGCAGCTATTGGTATCGGTATTGATATTATGCAACCAAAAGGAAACATGATAGTAGATATCGGTGGTGGAACGACTGAAATTGCAGTAATTGCATTAGGCGGAATTGTCTGTGACAAGTCCGTAAAGATTGCTGGTGACGTTTTTACAAATGACATTGTATATTATATGCGTACCCAACACAATCTTTTTGTTGGAGAAAGTACTGCTGAAAAAATAAAAATACAAATAGGAGCAGCCATTGAAGACTTAGAAACTCCTCCAGAAGACATGTCTGTTCAAGGAAGAGATTTACTTACTGGTAAACCAAAACAAGTTGAAGTTTCCTATAGAGAAATAGCAAAAGCATTAGACAAATCAATTCAAAGAATTGAAGATGCTGTGATGGAAACTTTATCTCAAACTCCGCCTGAATTAGCTGCAGACATTTACAACACTGGTATTTATCTTGCAGGTGGAGGATCTATGTTGCGAGGACTAGACAAAAGAATCTCTCAAAAAACAGACTTACCTGTTTACATAGCTGAAGACCCTTTAAGAGCAGTAGTACGCGGAACAGGAATGGCTCTCAAAAATATTGCGAAATTTAAAAGTATCTTAATAAAATAAGGTTCTTATAATCTCGTAGATAGAGGAGTATCCTGAAATAAAATAATCCAAAAAAAGAATGCAGCAAATATTTAATTTTATATTCAAAAACAGTAGTAGACTACTGTTTTTGCTGTTATTATCGATATCGTTTTTGCTGACAATCCAAGCGCATTCTTATCATAAAAGTAAAATAATCAGTTCCGCTAATTTTTTAAGCGGGGGTGTTTACGAAAAAATCTACAATGTAGGAGAGTACTTGAATTTACGTACAGAAAATGAGTCCTTAGCTCTTGAGAACGCAAGGCTAAAAAGTATGTTGTTTAAAACCACAGACTCCGCAGCTATTAAAAACTTTGAGAATCTAAAGGTGCAATTGCCAGACGACGTATTAGTTTCAAAGGTAATTCACAACTCGTACAATGTTCATGAGAACTTTTTAACTTTAAATTCAGGTTCTTTGCTAGGCGTAAAACCAGACATGGGCGTTGTCAACAATTTAGGGCTAGTGGGAATAATCGATAAGACCTCCCCAAAGTATTCAACAGTTGTAAGTATTCTTAATGTTAGATCACGAATCAACGCCAAAATAAAAAAGTCCAACCATTTCGGATCTTTAGTATGGAATGCCAAAAGTACTGGTTTTGTTCAATTAATCGATGTCCCTAGGTTAGCAGCTATTAGAAAAGGTGACACCATAGTTACTGGAGGGCAATCTGTTATTTTTCCTGAGAATATCAATATCGGAACAATAGATAAAATTGAAATTGACAATCAAACACATTATTACACTATAAATGTTAAGCTTTTTAATGACATGACTAATTTAGGTCATGTTTACATAATAAAAAGCAAGGATAGAGAAGAACTTAATAATCTAGAAAAAACAACGAAAAATGAATAGCACATTGTTAGTCAATATTTCTCGGTTTATTTTGTTATTAACCATTCAAATTGTCATATTTAGTAATATGAATTTCTTAGGGTATATAATTCCGTTGCCATACATACTCTTTATAATACTATACCCCGTGAACGGAAACAGATCCGGTCTTCTCTTAGCCAGTTTTTTATTGGGCCTCACGATGGATTTTTTTTCTAATTCGGGAGGAACTCATGCAACAGCTTGCTTGATTTTGGCTTATGTACGACCAACACTATTTAAATTTTCTTTTGGTGTTAGTTATGAATATCAAACAATAAAATTAAATGATGTTTTGACCCCTGAACGTTTTTCATTTATACTAATGTCAGTTGTCATCCATCATGTTACGTTGTTTATTTTAGAAGCCTTCCAAATTAGTTTCTTTTGGGATATTCTATTGAGAACAGTCTTGAGTACAGCATTCACAATCATCACTTGTATTATAATAATATACCTGATTAAGCCCAATAAAAGATGAGAAAACTACTGCTGCCGTCTATGATTATTGTTGCAGCATTATTGCTAGTGATACGAATATTTTATTTGCAGGTCATAAACGACACTTTCAAGTTAAAATCAGACAATAACGCCATTAAAATAAAATATGACTATCCTGAACGAGGTTACATATACGATAGAAACGGAAAGCTGTTAGTTTCAAATCAAGCATCTTACGATATCATGGTAATTCCAAGGGAATTAAAAAATATCGATACTTTAGAATTTTGCCAATTACTGAACATTACCAAAGAGGACTATATAAAAACAATAGCTAAAGCTAAGGTATACAGTCCCCGTCTACCATCTGTTTTTTTACCCCAATTAAACAAAAGCGAATTTGCTGCTTTTCAAGAAAAAATAAGAAAATTCGAAGGCTTTTACGTTCAAAAGCGTTCGCTACGTGATTATGAAGTGGATTTTGGAGCGAACGTATTTGGTTTTATAACCCAGGTTAACGAGAAACTAATTGCTAAGAATCCTTACTATAATAGTGGTGATTTAATTGGCCAACAAGGAGTTGAAGAAAGTTACGAAGAAGTCTTGCGCGGAATAAAAGGTGTTAAATACTTTCAAAAAGACAAATACAATAGAGTAATAGGCTCTTACAAAGAGGGTAAATATGACACCATTGCCGTACAAGGAGAAGACATAAATCTAACACTTGATGCTGAACTCCAAAAATACGGGCAGCAATTAATGATCAATAAAAGAGGAGGAATAGTAGCAATTGAACCCAAAACAGGAGAAATATTAGCTTTAGTGACTGCTCCATCTTACGATCCTTCCATTCTGGTTGGAAGACAGCGATCTAGAAACTACACCCTTTTGTACTATGACTCCATTGCAAAACCACTTTACGACAGGGGATTATTAGCGGAATACCCCCCTGGCTCTCCGTTTAAGATACTAACAGGGTTAATAGGGTTGCAAGAAGGGGTTGTAGATCAGGAAACAACCTTTATGTGTCATCATGGTTTTAGTTACGCCAGAGGCCGATTTATGAAATGTCACGGTTTCGGTCCGCACAAATTAAATAACGGAATTTATAATTCCTGTAATACTTATTTTGCGAATGTCTATCTGAAAACTATAGCTAAATATGTAAAACCCTCTTATGCCGTTGATGTTTGGAGCGATCATGTAAAAAGCTTTGGACTAGGTGATTTTTTAGGATATGACTTGCCTACTGGTAAGAAAGGAAATATTCCAGATTCTAATACCTACAAGAAAATATATCCTAACGGCGGATGGAGAGGTACTACTATCATCTCAAATGCTATTGGTCAAGGGGAAGTTTTAATGACACCTATTCAATTAGCTAATATGATGGCAACTGTCGCTAATGAAGGCTATTATTATACTCCCCATATCATCAAAAAAATTAAGGGTACAAGCATAGATAAAAAGTTTACTGAAAAACATGTAACTACCATCGATAAAAAACACTTTAAACCCATGATAAGTGGCTTATTTGACGTTTATAATCTAGGAACGGCTAGCTCACTCCGTGTTGAGGGTATAGATATTGCCGGTAAAACAGGGACGGCCGAAAATTTTGCTAGAATTGGAGGAAAAAAAATTCAACTTAAGGATCACTCTATTTTTGTGGCTTTTGCCCCAAAAGATAATCCTAAAATTGCTATTGCCATTCTCGTGGAAAATGGGGGATTTGGAGCAACAATAGCGGGACCAATTGCCAGTTTGATGATTGAAAAATATCTTAGAAAAAAAATAACGCGAACCGATTTAGAAACGAGAGTTTTAAATATCAGTTTAAAAGATCGATATGCCATATTGGGAGGCATGAAGGAAGGAATTGATATAGAAAGTACTCCTAAAGACTCTACGGTTAAAAACAAAACGCAAAAAACAGAAATAGAGATAGTGATAGACTCTACTAAGCAAAATTAATAAGAGATTCATTTCAAATGAAAAACCAAAGCATAAAGAAAAACCTTGACTGGACTTGTATTATCATATACAGCGTATTAGTAATAATGGGCTGGTTGAACATATATTCCTCCTCATTATCTTCTATCGAGGATACATACCAGAAACAGTTTGCATTTATCCTATTAACTATTCCATTAATTTTTATTATTTTAGGTATTGACGGAAAATTTTATGAGAAATATGCAAGCATTATCTTTGTGATTTCTTTGTTATCACTAGCAGGATTGTTTCTGTTTGGAAAAACTATAGCAGGACAAAGATGTTGGTATGCACTCGGAAGTTTTACAATTCAACCCTCTGAATTTGCGAAAGCCGCTACATCATTAGCTATAGCCAAATATTTAAGTGACTCCCAAATAAACCTAAAGGAAGTCAACCGTCAAATACAAGCGCTTGCAATTGTATTTTTACCAGTCCTTCTTATTTTGCCGCAACCGGACCCAGGAAGCGCTTTAATATACAGTGTTTTCCTAGTTGTATTATATCGAGAAGGTCTACCTTCATGGTATATTTGGACAGGGTTCATCACCATTTTACTGTTTATGCTAACCCTTTTATTAGAGCCTCAATATGTAATACTGCTTGCGTTACTCATAATAACTATTGTTCATTTTAAATCTCGGCCGGCAGACCGGAACATCTTCTTAAGCGGTATTCTCTTTGCATTAATGTCAGGATTTGTTTTGTCTGTAAGCTATGTTTTCCAAAATGTCTTTAAACAACATCATCGCGATCGTTTTAATATCTTACTTGGTAAAACAGTAGATTTAAAAGGAATTGGATATAATACAAACCAATCTGAAATTGCAATCGGGTCTGGAGGATGGCTAGGTAAAGGTTTTCTTGAGGGTACGCAAACCAAAGGGGGATTTGTACCAGAGCAGCACACAGATTACATCTTTACCACCGTGGGTGAAGAATGGGGATTTGTAGGTTCTTTAGCTGTAATCGCTCTATTTGTTGGGTTGTTTCTTAGAGTAATTTACTTGTCGGAAAGACAAAAAACAAAATTCAGTAGGGTTTATGGCTATTGTGTTGCCGGTATATTATTTATCCATTTCTTTGTGAACATCGCCATGGTTATTGGCATTTTTCCAACCATTGGAGTTCCGCTACCTTTCTTTTCTTACGGGGGTTCCGGCTTGTGGGGCTTTACTATTTTACTATTTATCTTCCTAAAAATGGATGCCAATAAAGTAAATGAGTGGTAAGTAGAAATTATTACAACACACTATTAGTTTGAAAAATTTATTTACTAATAAATTCTCTCTTCTAAATTATTTTCGACTTTGAATTCCAAATTATAGAGAAAAGCGATTACTACATCATCAACATAATGGCAAAAAGAATTCAAAACCGAAAAAAAGACTAACTAATCAAACTTTCCAACGAGTATTTAACAGCAACTTTTTTAGCACTTGTTTTACAACAAGAAGAAAGTCACATCACATTTCCATTTCTATAACCGAGAAATTTTACAAAACTGCATTACTCTTTAACATCAAGTGCATCGCGTAACGCATTTCCCATCATCATAAAAGCTAAGGTTAAAAGCATTATAGCAACACCCGGCACCATAGCCAAATAGGGTTTACCAAGAATAATATAACTGTAATGATCCTTAATAATACTTCCCCAACTTGGTATTGGTGGTTGCGCACCTAAACCCAAAAAACTTAATCCACTCTCCACTAATATTGCTGAAGCAAAATTTGCTGCCGATATCACAATTACCGGCGCCATAATATTAGGTAAAATATGATTAAATATGATCCTGAAATCACCAAAACCCAGTGCTCGTGCAGCGGTAACATACTGCATTTCCTTAATACCGATAACCTGACCTCTAACTACACGCGCCACTTCGACCCACATTGTTAAGCCGACAGCAACAAAAACTTGCCAAAACCCTTTCCCAAGAGCCAAAGTAATCGCAATGACCAAAAGAAGTGTAGGTATGGACCAGATGATATTAACAAGCCACATAATTACGGCATCAACTTTACCACCAAAATAACCGCCAATTGACCCAAAAAAGATTCCGACAATTAAAGAAATCAAAACCGCTACAATCCCAATAGAGATTGACACTCTAGAACCGATTAACATTCTGCTTAATAAATCTCTTCCATACTTGTCAGTCCCTAGGTAAAACGTTCTTTTCTTGATCAAATCTTGCTCAACTGACGCGATAGATTGTTTTCCAAAAAAGGCTTCCAAATCAAGCTGTTTTATGATTTTTAATGAGGCCTCATCAGAATATTCAACATACTCGATAGTACTACCAATGATTTTATAACTTTCAATTGCAACTTCGGTAACTGTATTGGGAAAACCAAGAAAGTAATTTAAAAGTGATTTTTTGGGCTTCCGGTCTAATGGAATAGATAATATCTTTACACTAAAACCTGGTGGTTTAGAATGAATGGATAGATGCATCTGGTTTGCGTTTTCTGAATTATCGGGTGCGATTACGTATGCAAAAATAGAAACAAAAAGTAAAATCAAGATAAACCCAAAACTAAAAACGCCCCAAAAATTCTTTTTGAATTTATGGAGCGCAATAGCAGTTAAAGATTGTGTAGTATTATTCATTTAAAGAAGGCTATGCCTATGACTTAGCTAGTTTTTCTTTCTCCATTTTGGCTGGAAGGTCCTTTTTAAGTCCGGCTTTAGATTGCAAATCGTCTAAAACGTTTAACGCTTCTTCAACATAAACATCCTTAGATAAGGCTTCATGCCACCTGTCTCTTTTTTCTTTTAGAATACTGTCTTTGGTAGTTTCCACTAGCTCATAAGGTAGAGACGAAAACTGCAATGAATTTTTATATTTAGAAATAGGCTTATATTTTTTAGCTGCTTCCTCAATTGCACTTTGAGCTATCTTGAATTTCTTCATGTTCAGGCTATAAGTATTATCTTCACTACGACTATCAATCCATTTCGCATTTTCCTCTATCAATTTAAATTGCGAACTATGTTCAATTCGGCTTTTACTGTTCGATATCGCTTTGTTAAAATTAGCTGTTTTATCCCAAACACTATATTCAGCCGACTCAATTTTATCCCATGGCATTGCGTTATCTATATCACGTTCACCCATTTTCAAATAGGCATATCTGTCCGGCATCACAATATCGCTACTCACCCCTTCCAGCTGCGTTGAACCGCCATTAATTCTATAAAATTTTTGAGTAGTCGTCTTTAACGCACCTAGATCACCTACCTCACTATTTCGTACAAATTGATTTAAATCAATCACGTTTTGAACGGTTCCTTTACCGTACGTTTGTTTACTTCCAATGATAATTCCTCTCTTATAATCTTGAATCGCTGCAGCCAATATTTCTGAAGCCGAAGCTGAAAAACTGTTTACCATTATTACTAACGGACCATCCCATTCAATTTTTTTATCCCTATCGTAAAGCACCTCTTTTTTTCTTCCTGCAGACTTGATTTGCACAATTGGACCTTGTTCTATAAATAGTCCCGCAATATCTACAACAGTGGATAGTGATCCTCCGCCGTCATCGCGAACATCTAGTACAATACCACTTACACCTGCTTTTTTTAATCTTTCAACTTCTAAAGCAATGTCTTTTCCAGCATCCCTGCCGTCCTTATTTTCAAAATTAATATAAAATTTAGGCAAATAAATCACACCGTATTTTAATCCGTTTTTATTAACGACACTTGATTTGGCGTAGGTTTCTTCAATCTCAACAATATCCCTTATTATAGAAATAATTTTAATTGTTCCGTCAACTTTCTTAACGGTAAGACGTACTTCTGAACCTTTAGGACCCTTAATCTTTTTAACAACATCATCAAGACGCATCCCAACAACATCAACAGCAAGTTCATTACCTTGGGCTACTTTCATCACTTGATCTCCAGCTTCCAGCTGTTTTCCTCTCCAAGCAGGACCACCTGAAATAAGCTCAGAAATTTCCGTAAAATCATTTTTCTTTTGAAGACGTGCGCCAATTCCTTCTAATGTTCCACTCATGCTAACGTCAAAACGACTTTTTTCTTCGGGCGCAAAATAATTGGTGTGAGGATCAAAACGAGCCGTAATCGAGTTTACATATACTGAAAACCAGTCATCACGCTCTAAATCATTCATAAAACCAAAATATTCATCTAATGCTTTTTTAGCGTTTTCACGAGTCTCTTTTTCTAATTCTGCAAAAGTTTTAGATTTTCCACCCTCACCTAAATCGCTATCCTTTATTTTCTCTGGCCCGTTTTTGTTAATTTTTTCATTTTGTTCTGCAGTTGACAGGCTGTCTGCGCTTTTTTGATCAACTAAACCCTTACTTTTATCTTCTTGAACTTTCAAGCGATCTGTTAAGGAAGAAAGGGTTGATAATTTAATTTGTTTTCTCCATCTATCAGTAAGTTCCGCCACAGATTTAGTATACTGCGCTTTATCATAATCTGTATTAAAACTCTCATCTACTGCATAATCAAACGGAGTACTTAAAATTTCTTTATATATCTTCTTGCTTTCGTCCATTCTTTTCATCAAACGGTCATACGTAAGATTGAAGAAAGTCAAATCTTTATTCATCAATTGGTCATCCAATTCGGTTTCAAATTTTGAAAACTCATCAATATCTGACTGAAGGAAAAACCGTTTTGAAGGATCTAGGGCCTGAACGTAATCTTTATATATCCCTTTGGAAAATTCGTCGTCTATTGTCGCTGGATCATAATGCCCTTTCTCAATCACAAAAGTTAGTAATTCCAACAGCAACTTATCCTTATCAGGGTTAGAATCAACTCCTGATTTAATTTTAAATGCAAATAATGTCACCGACAACACGGTAACTACAAGAAGTATTTTATAATTCCTTTTCATAAAGTTAATAATTGTATTCATCCAAATTTTTGAACTAAAGTACGGTAAAAATTATGCCAACGTTTCCAAGAGCCACATAAATTTTTGTTAAAGATATAAATTGTTTTTTTTGTTTTGACTTTAATCTTTCAAGTTAATAATTTTTGTTTTCTTTGTTAGAAATATACTTGGCTGCCATAACTAATCTGAGTCTTTACAGCATGTTTATAACTTAAATCCAGCAACAAAAAAACATCCGATAATGAACATAGCTAAACCTTTAATACTAATTACTAATGATGATGGTGTTTCTGCCCCAGGACTCAGAGCATTAATTGCCGTAATGTCTGATATTGGCGAAATTATAGTTGTAGCACCTGATAAACCACAGAGCGCAATGGGGCATGCCATTACCACCAACAACACTTTATATTTAAACAAAATATCAAAGGAAAACGATGTAATTACGGAATACAGCTGCAGCGGAACTCCAGTCGATTGTGTAAAATTAGCTGTAAATGAAATCCTTAAAAGAAAACCAGACCTTTGCGTTTCTGGAGTCAATCACGGATCGAATTCTTCTATCAACGTAATTTATTCAGGAACGATGAGCGCCGCTGTCGAAGCAGGCATTGAGGGAATTCCCGCTATAGGATTTTCGTTGTTAGATTACGATTGGAATGCAGATTTTGAAACAATGAAACCTTTTATTCGAAAAATTACCTTAGAAGTTTTGGAAAATCATTTACCTCAGGGAGTAGTGTTGAATGTAAATTTTCCAAAACTGAAAAAAGAAAATATAAGAGGAATAAAAGTTTGTCGTCAAGCTAAAGCTATGTGGGTAGAAAAATTCGATATGCGACAAACTCCCCAGGGAAGAGATTATTACTGGCTAGCGGGCGAGTTCGTAAACCAAGATAAAGGAGAAGACACGGATGAGTGGGCTCTCGCAAACGGTTATGTATCCGTGGTGCCAGTACAATTCGATTTAACTGCGCATCATGCGTCACAGTTACTTAACACTTGGAAATGGAATGAATAAAATTGACAAAATAGTAGGGTTCGTAATCAGTCTTCTTCAGTGATTACTGGGCATTTACCTTTTTATTATATTATTTACCGACTTTGATTTATAGCTGTCGTGAAAACCTTTAGTTTTCAAGGTCCCCTTGGAAAATTAATCACCCCCGCCAGTATTCTTGACTTGATTATTTTTACTGTTTTATTGAAATTAAAAAAGAAGCCTATGGCACGCGGCATTCTTTTGGTGGTCATTTTTATAGCAATACTTACTTTGATTGTTTAAAACAACCAAATAGTTTGATTTCTGAATATTCAATAACTAATTTTGTTAGCACAAATAAAATTACAATTCACATCCTTAAGAAATGAAATACTACATTATAGCCGGAGAGGCATCGGGCGATTTGCATGGTTCTAACTTAATGAAAGCTTTATTTAAGGAAGATAATAATGCAGATATTCGCTTTTGGGGCGGTGATTTGATGCAAAATGCGGGTGGTATAATGGTGAAGCATTATCGAGAATTAGCCTTCATGGGATTTGTCGAAGTGCTATTTAATCTAAAAACAATCTTAGCTAACATCAAGATTTGCAAAAAAGACATTCTAGAGTTTGAACCCGACGTAATTATATTTATTGACTATCCTGGATTTAATATGCGTATTGCTAAGTGGGCGAAAGAACGCAGTATCCGGACACATTATTATATTTCCCCACAAATATGGGCTTGGAAAGAAAATAGGATTGTCGATATCAAACGCGATGTCGATAAAATGTATGTTATTTTACCTTTTGAAAAAAAAATCTACGAAGAGAAACATAATTTTCCAGTAGAATTTGTCGGTCATCCCTTAATTGACGCAATTCATAGCCAAGCTATAGTTGACCCAATTGTTTTTAAGGACGAAAATCAGTTAAATGAAAAACCAATCATCGCGTTACTTCCTGGCAGCCGAAAACAGGAAATCACAAAAATGCTTTCCGTGATGTTAAGTATTGTAGATGAATTTCCTGACTATCAATTTGTGATTGCGGGAGCCCCGAGTCAAGAATACTCTTTCTATGAAAAATTTATTTCTAATGGGAACATAAAATTCATATCGAATAAAACTTATGATTTATTGAAAATAGCAACCGCTGCTTTGGTCACTTCTGGAACAGCTACACTCGAAACTGCTCTTTTCAAGGTGCCTGAGGTAGTCTGCTACAAAGGCAGCTGGGCTTCTTACCAAATTGCAAAACGTATCATCACTCTAAAATATATTTCGCTTGTAAATCTAATCATGGACGAGGAAGTCGTGACCGAATTGATACAGGACGATTTCAACACAAGAAACATCAAGATGGAATTAGAAAAAATATTGGAACCTAGTCACCGTAAACAGCTTTTGCAAAAATATGACTTACTCGAAGCAAAACTTGGCGGAATTGGAGCTAGTGAAACAACCGCTAAACTAATAATCGCTGATTTAAAGTAATACGAAGATTGAACTCAACAAAAAACAACTATAACTTTTGAAGCCACTTTTATACATATTACTGTTGATTGCCGTTTTTACTTCCTGTAAACCTTCATCGGCGATGCTAACTTCTAAAGAGAAAACACCGGATAAAACCAGAAATAATTTAAGCTCAAGCAAAACAGACAAACTTATTGACGAAATAGTAGACTCGGCATCACAAAATATAGGGGTTAAATACAAAACTGCGGGAACAAGCAAGTCCGGATTTGATTGTTCGGGTTTAGTATACTCGACCTTTAGCCAGTTTGACATTAAACTTCCCCGAACTTCAATTGAGCAATCGAAAACAGGTACCGATTTCGGTAAAAAGACTGATGAGGCTAAAAAAGGAGATTTAATATTTTTCAAAACAAATAACAGATCTCAAATAAACCATGTTGGCATAGTGACTGAAGTCAATGATCAAGAGATAAAGTTCATACACACCTCCACTTCTAAAGGGGTAATTATTTCCTCTACCAAACAGCCCTATTATAAAAAAACATTTGCCCAGCTGAACCGAATTTTGGAATAAAAAAAATAAATTTTATCTTGTTAAAAAGCTGTACTTTAGAACTATGAAAGTACTGCAGTTCCCCTTAGCACGAATTACTATTGGTTTTGTACTGGGGCTACTACTCGCCTTTTACCTAAAACCCGAACTAACGACAATCTTTGGGTTGCTGTTGATTAGTCTTCTTTTCTTGGGGATTAGTTATTTTGCCCAGAAAAACACTTTTAGCACTAGCTTTTACTTTGGTTTGGCGACTTACATTGCCTCAGTTTTCGTGGGCATAACTACACAAATTGTACACACCGATTATTATCAAAAAGCAAATTATATCCACGAAAGAAGCTTTTTTGAGAAACCTCACCTTTTATCACTTGTCATCAGAGAGAAATTAAAAAGCACTAATTTTAATGACCGGTATATCGCTCTAATCAATCATATTGATAATAAGAAATGCTCTGGGAGGATACTTTTGAATGTTCGGAAAAACAGCTTGAAATATGAATTCGAAACCGGCGCTTCGCTACAGGTTAGAGGAGTTCCTTATGAAAACAAACCCCCAAATAATCCAAACCAATTTGATTATAGTGCCTATCTCGAAAAGAAACAAATTTACGCGCAACTGTACGCGGATAAAAAGTCGATCACCATTAGTCCCGACTATAAAAAAGACATCTGGTACTACAGTTCAAAACTAAGGACTTCTATCATCCATAATCTACAAAAAAGCAATTTCAACAAGACTGAACTGAACGTAGCCATCGCCTTAATAATGGGGCAGAAACAAGATGTTTCACCAGAAATCATCCAAGATTACCAATACGCTGGAGCAGTCCATATTTTGTCTGTGTCTGGGCTTCATGTTGGTTTTATTTTGCTCTTTATTAGCTTTTTGCTAAAACCGATTCCAAACAGCCCGAAGGGTTCATTTATAAAACTGACCATCATTCTAGCTTCCTTGTTCTCATTTGCATTAATCGCCGGTCTGGCGCCCTCTGTGGTCCGCTCAGTCACTATGTTTTCGTTTGTCGCAATTGGACAACATTTACGGAGAAGCGTCAATATATATCATACAATATTAGTTTCCGTTTTTCTCATTTTACTATTCCAACCTTCC
Organism: Flavobacterium sp. W22_SRS_FP1; assembly: GCF_052113685.1. NCBI lineage: Bacteria > Pseudomonadati > Bacteroidota > Flavobacteriia > Flavobacteriales > Flavobacteriaceae > Flavobacterium > Flavobacterium sp. W22_SRS_FP1. Next base: position 58,816 of record NZ_JBGQOE010000006.1, on the reverse strand, counting down.
TTTTTATTCGACGTGGGCTTTCAGCTGAGTTACATTGCTTTATTTTTTATAATTTGGTTCCAACCACTTCTTGCCTCCATCTGGTCGCCTAAAATAAAAACTTTTGAATATATGTGGGGAATACTTACCGTTTCATTCGCCGCACAAATAGGTACCTTACCCTTAAGCATCTACTACTTTCATCAGTTTCCTGGGCTGTTCTTTATAACAAACCTCGCCATTATACCATTACTGAGTGTCCTAATGATTTTAGGAGTATTGGTTATGGTTTTGGCTGCCTTTAACTTCGTTCCACTTTTTCTATCCAAGCCCTTGGAGTGGGGAATCTATCTGCTCAATAAAATAATCAATGTGATAGCGTCATTCGAACAATTCATAATACGCGACATTCCACTCAACATTTATTTGATGGTTAGTTCATATCTATTGATCCTAGCAGCAATTACTTGGTTTAAGAAACCAAGCTACGGCAAGCTCATGATCTTATTAATTTCTATCATGACTATTCAGTTTTCATACATCAAGACTCAATGGGTCAACAAAAACCAAAAAGAATGGATTCTTTTCAATTTTAAAAAAAACACTATGGTAGTAACCCGTGATGGTAAAAATGTAGTTCTGTATGCTCACGATAACGTCTTAAAAACTGCTAAAAGCAACAGTGTGCTGAATTCCTATTTAGTTGCTAATTTCAGTACATTGAAAGGGAAAGAGGAAATTAAAAATACCGCTTTTTTTAAAGACAACAAAATTCTTATTCTTGACAGTCTAGGAAACTACCCTAAGGATATAAAACCAGACATAATTATAATCACCCAGTCACCTAAAATAAATATGGACCGCATGTTACATCTCTTAAAACCGAAAGTCGTAGTGGCAGACGTCTCAAATTTCAAAATACTTCAAAAACATTGGAAAGCCAGTTGTGAAAAACAAAAAATCCCTTTTCACGCTGTCGCCGAAAAGGGATTCTTCAAACTAAATTAATAGTTTTATTTTCTATTAATAATTTTATTTGCAACTTCAAGCCAAGCCACAGGACCTCCGGCTACATAACCAGTATTTCCTAAGCCCTCAAAACTTACTTTGCCTTCTTTATCAGTCCCGTTTGCAAAATGAATTGTCGGGAATCCTTGAATACCGAAAGCTTGCTGTAATTCGCCGTTTTGTTTTTTTATTTCAGCCGTTTGTAATGTCCTTCTTGGGTAATCTAATTCGACAAGGATAACATTTTCAGTGGCCCATTTTGCAAATTCTGGTGTCAATAACACTTCTTTTTGCAGACGAATACACCATCCACACCAATCACTTCCGGTGAAGAACAATAATAACGGTTTATGCTCTTTACTTCCCAAAGAAATTGCCTCTTTAACATCAGTATGCCATTTGAGTTCTTGTGACTGGGCCGTAGCCAAACCAAAAAACAAAATGAATAATAAAAGTGTCTTTTTCATAAATCCTTATTTTTTATGCAATAACAAATATAATGCTAATTTTTTATTTTACACCGTGCATTAACTTTTTCATTACTGGACTCATTATAATTGAAAATAATCCAACAACAATTGAAATTGCAGTTAACATCCAAAAGAAATAACTCAATCCGTGTTCATTAGCTATTGTATCAATATTTTCTCCAAACTTACCAGCACCTTTCATACCAATTGCAACTGCTAGATACCACACTCCAAACATAAATGCAATCATCCTAGCGGGAACTAACTTACTCACATACGAAAGTCCTACCGGTGATATGCATAATTCACCCATGGTGTGGAAAAGATACACTAATATCAGCCAAATCATACTTACAGAAGCTGTCTTTGCTCCAGGCTCGATACCCATAGATCCGAAAGCTACACAGGCCATTCCAATAGCCAACAAAAACATCCCTATACCGTATTTCATATTTGCAGAAGGGTTGTATTTACTTTCCCACCACTTTGAAAACAAAGGAGCTAATGAAATTATAAATAAAGAGTTTAAGGTTGAGAACCAAGTTGCAGGGACTTCAGTAATTGCAACAGTCACTTTATCAATTTTCAATGCCTGAAGTGTACCGTCTGACAACGATAAATAACCCGCAGTATAAAAATCCTTGGTAATCATCCACAATGCGATGATCCAGATAATAAGAAAACTACAACCTAGAATGATATTTGCAATCCCATACTTTTTGAAAGTCTGCTTAAACAATAAAGATAAGACCCAAGTAATAATTGCCAAAGGAACAATAGTAATAAGTGTATTAATGATTAAGAAAAAAGTACTCCAATTTCCTTCCAAAACTCGATTGGTATAATCACTTGCAAAGATTGTCAAACTATTTGGTGATTGTTCAAAAATAGCCCAAAAGAAAATCGTCAAAAACGCAAAAAACGTAACCGCAATTAATTTATCTCTAGTAATTTTTGAATATTTAACCAAGCGAGTGACCAATAAAACTATAAACAAAAGTAAAGCCGAAACAATTGCAATGTTATTGCCATTTTCTCCCAGAAACCCGAAGATATTTACTTGACCATCCGAAATTTTAGAAGCAGGATCATTAATAATCCATAGTAATCCAAGAGTGCTGCATATCGCTATAATCCCTAACTCTAAGGAGGTAAAAGGGTTCCTTTTATCAGTATCTTCAGCATCAGCCTTGGCTTTACTCTCGGGTGTGGGTTTTAATCCAATATCACCAAAAATATTTTGCGACAGCCAAAATTGTAATGTGCCAAAAAACATAAAGATTCCCGCTAATCCAAAGCCATAACTCCACCCCACTTTTTCACCTAAATATCCACAAAGTAAAATACCGAAGAAAGCACCCGCATTTACACCCATGTAAAACAAAGTATATGCCCCGTCCTTTTTCTCAGGTCGATCTTTGTACATCTCAGAAACAATAGACGTCATATTCGGTTTAAAAAAACCATTCCCGAACACTAATAAAACTAAACCCAGATAGATTGAAAACTCTGTTTCCAATGCCATCGAAGCATGCCCAAGTGTCATTAAACCTGCCCCTACAACCACCGCCCATCTAAAACCGATGACTTTATCAGCAAAATAGCCTCCTAACATGGTTGATAAATATACCAATCCTACATACGATCCAAATAATGCAGAAGCATTTTCTCTTGTCCATTCCCATCCACCATCAATAGTTGAGGCAGTCAGAAACAAAATTAATAATGAACGCATTCCGTAGAATGAAAATCGTTCCCACATTTCTGTGAAGAATAAAACGAACAATCCTGCAGGATGCCCTAGCACCGTGCTTTTAAAAAACTGGTCTGTATTATTTTGACTCATTTACTTAGAATATTTATTTACACCTGTTACTTTTCGTTATCCTCCGCACCGTGAGTTAGACGTTGCAACGGCTTTAACAACATGACAAATATAGACCCAATAACAAGTGTAAATACTAGTATTCCTAAAAAGACAGAATACTCGCCCAAATCACTGGCAGACTCACCTATTATACCTGCTACTTTGTTTCCTAATCCGGTTGCCGCGAAATAAACTCCCATCATTAAAGACGCATATTTTACTGGAGATAATTTTGTAATGAAGGACAAAGCAACAGGAGAGATACACAGTTCCCCAATAGTATGAAACAAATAAGCCATAACTAACCAAATCATACTTGAAGATCCTGATCTTTCAAACTGCATAGCTGCAAAAACCATAAATAAAAATCCAAAACCCATTATGATGATACCCATAGCCATCTTAAAAATAGAAGAAGCTTCTTTATTTTTAAGTTTACGTTTTGCCCAAAACCCTGCTACTCCAGTTGCAAAAAGAATAATAAAACCGGCATTCAGACTTTGAAACATGACTGTCGGAATTTGCCAACCGAAAAGCATTCTATCTGTTTTAGTATCTGTATAAAGATTCATTAAACCTCCAGCTTGCTCGAATGCTCCCCAAAATATAATTACCATGATAAAAGAAAGCAGTAAAACTACAAAACGATCCTTATCTACTTGTGACGTCAACTCTTTGTAAATCATCATCATTAAAGCGGCGATTATTGTTAAGAAGAAAAACAACAATCCAAAGGCCCAACCTAAATTATACCACCCAACAATCGATAGTACTAAAAGAATTCCTGTAAACAATAGTTGCTTTTGCGATTTCAGAAGATTCTGAAAAAGAAGACCATATGAGCTTTCATCCACAGTATTGGCTTCTTGAACTTCTAAATTACCAACATGACCTAAGAATTTTTGTCCCCAAACATATACAATAAGTCCCAAAAGCATTGCAATTCCAGCTAAACCAAAACCAGCATGCCATCCCCATTTCATAACAACAAAACCAATAACCATAGTAGCCAATAATGAACCCGTATTTATTCCAATATAGAAAACGCTGAATCCTTTGTCTCTTCGAATATCCCCTTGTGGATACAATCCACCAACCATTGTAGAAATGTTAGGCTTCAATAAGCCTACACCAAGTATTACCAAACCCAACCCAGCATAAAACGCCCAAGTTTGTGTAAACACTAAAACCCCATGTCCCAGACAAAGAATGATTGCTCCAATCAGAACGGCCTTTTTTTGTCCCAGTACCTTATCGGCTAACATACCTCCGGGAATTGACATTACATAAACTAACATGGTGTACCATCCATACAAGGCCAATGCTTCTTGACTTGACCATCCAAGCCCTGCACCTCTTGAGTCTCCCATCGTCTCTGTTGTCATATATAAAACCAATAAGGCTCGCATTCCATAATAAGAAAAACGCTCCCACATTTCTGTGAAAAACAATATAAATAATCCAGTAGGATGACCGAATAAGGTTGATTCTAAATGAGCTTCTGAAGTCGTGTTTGACATATGTTAAAATTTGATTAGTATTGTTATTTAGTATTCTTCTTATATTATACCTTTAATTATAGGCGAAATCAATATCAGCTGCTAACCCAGGATTAAGACATCTGTTGCCAATATAAAAAAAAACTTCTATTGTTCACTTACGCTCTATAGGTTTTCGTTGATAAAATTAGTCATTTTGTTGTACAACTGAATTCTAGTCATTCCACCGTAAATTCCGTGATTTTTATCCGGGTATATCTGTGAGTCAAATTGCTTATTGGCTTGAATTAGCGCCTCCATCATTTGCATCGAATTTTGAACATGTACATTATCATCTCCGCTTCCGTGAATTAAAAGAAACTTTCCTTTTAGCCCGTCTACATAATTGATAGGAGAGTTATCGTCATAGCCACTTGCGTTTTCTTGTGGTGTCTGCAAGTATCTTTCTGTATATATGCTGTCATAAAATCTCCAATTCGTAACAGGAGCTACAGCAATCGCCATTTTAAAAGTATCGTTTCCTTTGAAAAGACAGTTCGAAGACATAAATCCACCATATGACCAGCCAAATATACCAATTCTTGATTTATCCACAAACGAATAATTCCCGATTAGCTTTGCAGCATCAATTTGGTCCTCTACTTCATATTTCCCTAATTGTAACTGAGTCACTTTTTTAAAGTCAGCACCTTTAAAACCAGTTCCTCTACCGTCAACACAAGCAACAATATACCCTTGTTGAGAAAGCATCATAAACCAATAATCATTAGTAGAATTCCATTGATTAGCAACCTGCTGCGATCCGGGTCCCGAATACTGGTACATAAAAACTGGATATTTCTTTGAAGCGTCAAAATCTTTCGGTTTAATAATCCACGCATTCAACTCGTTCCCTTTTTCTGTTTTTAAAACAAAAAACTCCTTAACTGGCAAATCATAATCTTTCAATTTTGTAGCCAAGGCTTCGTTGTTTTCAATAACCTGTAATTGTTTTCCTGTTTTTGCTTCGTTTAAGGTGTAAGTTGTCGGCTGCGTCGCACTGGAAAAAGTGTTAATGTAATACTGAAAGTTTGGGCTGAAAGTGGCATTATTAGTTCCCTTTTCTGTAGATAACGCCTTTTTGTTTTTACCGTTTAATCCAATACTATAAACAGCTCTGTTAATAGAACCATTCTCGGTAGACTGATAAAAAAACGTACTTGCTTTTTCATTAAAACCATAATAAGAAGTCACTTCCCAGTTCCCTTTAGTCACTTGGTTTACCAACTTCCCTTTTTTATCGTAAACATAAATGTGATTAAAACCGTCTTTCTCACTGGTCCAGATAAAACTATTGTCTTTCAAAAATGTGAGGTTATCTGTAACATCAATATATGCATTGTCTTTTTCATTCAATACTACTTTTGATGTTGCCGTAGTTCCATCAATAAACAATAAGTATAAATTATCTTGGTGGCGATTCAAAACTTGGGCTGTCAAAACATTGGCGTCATTAGTCCATTGCATACGCGCAATATAAAAATCATTGTAATTCCCTAAGTTAACTTCTTTAGTAGTTGCTGCTGCAACATCATAAATATGCAATGAAACAAGAGAGTTTTTCTCTCCTGCTTTTGGATACTTAAATGTCTCGATTGTAGGATACAAAGACGTACCAAATTTCGACATCGAGAATTCAGGTACTTGACTTTCGTCAAAACGAATGTAAGCCAGTTTTTTACTGTCGGCACTCCAATCAAAAGCTCTTACAAAAGCAAACTCTTCTTCGTAAACCCAGTCAGTAATACCGTTTATGATTGCGTTTTTCTTACCGTCAGTGGTGATTTGAGTTGATTTCTTTGTCTGCAAATCGTATACAAAAAGATTATTCTCTTTAGCATAGGCAATTTTTTTACCATCCGCTGAAAATGTAGGTTCTTGTACTTGAAAGTCAAATAACTTAGTTAATTCGTTATTACTAATATTGTATAAGTAATAATCTGCCGTGAAAGAATGTCTAAAGATCTGCTTTGAATTAAAAGCTAGTAAAATTAATTTTTCAGTAGCATCAAACGTATAGCTGGAAATATTAGGCAAGTCCTTAGAGTAGTTATTTGTATCGAATAAAGTACTTGTTTTTTTTAGCGTTGCAAAATCAAACAAATCAATTTGCTGCTCTCCATTCATGTCTTCGTTCAATACCGTATATTGATTGGTGTTTTTTAAAGAATGTAATTCATCCATTCCTTGAGCACGAAAAGCACCCGTGTAAATTTTTTCAACAGAGATTTTTTGTTGTCCAAAAACACTGAAACACAAAAATAAAAATAGGACCGAAAAATGTTTAGAATTCATAGTAATGATTTATAGGTACAAAAGACGCCAATTTTAGTGAAAATTTTACAATTATATCACATTTCGTGTGTTAAATGTTGCATCCAACATTCTAAAAATCCATTTAATCGTGATAATTTAAGCATTATAAAACCTCTAAAAATGTATCTTTGCGCTAAATTATACTATAATCTATTGAAAATGAATAACCCTGTCACTGGCTTTTCAAAACTATCCAAAGAGGAAAAAATAAACTGGATTGCTAAAGAATACTTCTCAACTCCTTCGGAAGCAATACTTTTACTAAAAAACTATTGGAATTCAGATGAAAAAATACAAAAGCTACACGATGAATTCATCGAAAACACCATAACTAATTTCTACATACCTCTTGGAGTTGCCCCTAATTTCCTCATTAATGGGAAATATTGCACGATTCCGATGGCAATTGAGGAGAGTTCTGTTGTTGCTGCGGCATCTAACTCATCAAAATTTTGGTCAACACGAGGAGGGTTTAAAGCAACCGTAGTGAATACCGAAAAAATAGGGCAAGTACACTTTATATTCAAAGGAGATGTTTCGAAACTTCAATTATTCTTTGCCCAAACTAAGGCCAAGTTCTATGAACAGACAGAGAGTATCACTAAAAAAATGCAAAAACGCGGCGGCGGGATTCTTGATATCGTGCTGCAGGATAAAACAAACCTACTTCCCGATTATTTTCAACTTCATGCCACTTTTGAAACAAAAGACAGCATGGGAGCAAATTTTATCAACTCTTGTTTAGAACAATTTGCCCGAATATTAAAAGAAGAATCATTAGCTTACAATCTCTTTACCGAAACCGAAAAGAACCTTCAAGTAATTATGAGTATTCTTTCTAATTACGTTCCCAACTGTATAGTAAGAGCCGAAGTTTCCTGCCCCATAGAAGCATTAGCTGAAAAACATATTACAAACCCGCAAGAATTTGCGGAGCGATTTGTTCAAGCCGTTCAAATTGCAGAAGTGGAGCCCTTCAGAGCGGTGACACACAACAAAGGAATCATGAACGGAGTCGACGCTGTCGTATTGGCGACGGGAAATGATTTTCGTGCCGTCGAAGCGGGAATACACGCTTATGCAGCTAAATCGGGGCAATATTCCAGCTTGTCCCATGCAAAAATAGAAAATGGCATCTTTACATTTTGGCTAGAAATTCCTTTGGCACTAGGAACCGTGGGCGGACTCACCTCTTTGCATCCTTTAGTGAAACTATCATTAGAAATGCTAGAAAACCCTTCCGCCAAAGAATTAATGCAAGTTGTTGCCGTAGCGGGCTTGGCACAGAATTTTGCTGCCTTGCGCTCCCTGACTACAACAGGCATACAGGATGGCCACATGAAAATGCATTTGAATAATATCCTGAATCAATTTGACGCAAATGACAACGAACGGATTTTAATCAGAAAGCATTTTAAACACCATGCCGTTTCACACAGCGGAGTGGTCGAATTGATTGAAAATCTACGAAAATAGTATCAGGAACTATTCCCGCTATTTACTGAAGCTTTATTTGATTAAATAAATCAAATAAAGGGATGATAGAGACTAAAAACCACACTGAATAAATTCAGGATAAATGAAAAAAACATTCTACAGCAACGGAAAACTTTTAATTACAGGGGAATATTTGGTTCTGGACGGCGCAAAAGCACTGGCCTTACCCACAAAATTTGGACAAACTCTGAATGTTGAAGAAGGCGTGAATGGAGAAATATATTGGATAAGTTATGACGCAGACGGTAGTATATGGTTCGAAGACAGCATTTCCTTTTCGGAAATTACGAATCCAATAAACACAAAAGCAGAAACCGTAAAGAACACTTTAGTCACTATTTTACATGAGGCCTATCTCCTAAATCCTGATCTTGTAAACAACTCTTCGGGTTATCAAATAAAAACCCAACTCGCGTTCCCTAAAAAGTGGGGATTGGGTACTTCGTCTACCTTGATAAACAATATAGCGCAGTGGCAGCAAATCGACGCCTTCACCCTGCTTAATAACAGTTTCGGTGGTAGTGGCTACGACATTGCCTGCGCACAAAATGACAGCCCCATCCTTTACCATCTTGAGAAAGGGAAACCTATCGTTGACAGAGTTTCTTTCAATCCAGAATTCAAAGAAAACATTTATTTTGTTTATCTTAATAAAAAACAAAGCAGCAAATCATCCATAGCTCAGTACCAAAACGAAAAAGCCCACAGCTTAGACAAAAGGATTCGAACAATTGATACCATAACGCAGCAAGTTTTAAATGCCGAGACCATCACGTCATTTGCGCAAGCACTTGCATCACATGAAGCGGAAATGAGTCAAGTACTAGCAATAAAAACGGTTAAAGAAGCCTTGTTTAGTGATTTTGACGGGGAAATAAAAAGCTTAGGCGCTTGGGGTGGAGATTTTGTAATGGTGATTTGGGATGAAAATCCTACTACTTATTTTGCTGCCAAAGGATATAATACTATTTTAACCTACGAAGAAATGATATTGAGTCAGTAGAGGCCTTCAAAAATAGTCATAAAAAAACTCGATACTAAATATCGAGTTTTTTTATGAACTATTATTACCTAAGCATTATATTTTAGTAATTGAACTGCTTTCTGTTATCTTCAATTTTAGCATTGTCTTTCAGGGCGGGTAAAACTCTGTTTACGTCTCCGGCAGATTGTGCTTTCAATTGCGCAACATATGCAGCATGATCTTTCAGATCTGGTGCTTTTACGGTACTAATGTTTTTCACAACATATACCCCTGTGTTTCCTTCGATTGGAGCAGACAATTTGTTTGCAGCCAAAGCGAATGCATTACCTACAACTTTTGGCTCTAGCCCAACACCTGTCAACATTGGATTGGACATAGTGACATCAGTTGCTTGCAAAACAGTTGAACCTGCTGCTTTAGCAATTGTTTCCATAGAACTTCCTGACATTTTAGCTTTAATCAATTCCGCTTTTTTCTTGTTTTTAAGAATCGGCTCGACATAAGCTCTAGCTTGAGAAATTGGAGCTAATCCTGAATCATCTATATTTTTAACAGTTGCGATAACGTGCCCTACATTGGCCACTTCAAATCGCTTAACCGTACCTACCTTAGTAGCATCCTCAAAAGCCCATCTCACAATAGATCTTTGATTCCCTAAAGGGCCAAAGTTCTCATCCATTGCTTTAACAGTTGCAGGAGATTCGACCTTAAGTCCCATTTCCTTCGCTACCTTGTCAAAACCTTTATCAGCAGATTCCATTTCAAATTTAGTAGCCTGTGTAAACATTTTATCTGAAGTAGCTTCAGAAGCTTCAATCTTTAGACCAATAGTCGCTAGACGAATTCCGTCTTGTTTGTCAGTTATCTTGATAATATGAAAACCAAAAGGCGTTTCTACTAAACCTACTTTACCAATACTGTTGTTAAAAACAAAATCATTAAATGGTTTCACCATTTGGTTTGGTCCAAAATACCCTAAATCCCCTCCTTGTTGTGCTGATGAATCGTCAGAATTTGAAAAAGCTGACATCATGAAGCTATCTGGATTTGCTTGAACTTGAGCTAATATAGCTTCCGCTTTAGCTTTTGCCTCTTCCTTAGTTCTTATTTCTTTTTTATTAGGCACTTGAGTCCCTTCATAACTGATTAAGATATGGCTTGCCTTTGCATTCACTCCTAATCTTTTACCCAAAGATTTTGAAACAGCATAATAGTTTCCAAATACGTAAGGCCCATAAACTTCGCCTGCCGCAAGATTAAACAATAAGTCTGCATCAATAGCCGGTAAATCTTTTTTAGCAATATAAGTAGAATCGTAAGGAACATCTGAATTTGAATTCACAAACTCAATTGTATTTTTAGCCGATTTAAACCCTGATAAAGTATCGTTTTTAGCTGTTGCTTGATTATAAACGACGCTTCCAGATAGCAATCCGTTTATTCTTGATTTAACTTCCGCCTCATCTTCTGTTGAAGCCTTATCCTCAATCAAAACATATTCCACTTCACGAGTTTCATCTGCTTTGAATTTCTTTTGGTTTTTAATCATGTAATCCTTAATCTCAGCGTCAGTAACTTTTACTTCACTGTCTTTAATTGTAGAATACAATCCAGCAACATAAGCGAAACTCACTTTACTGGCTTCCATTTCGTATTTCAACTTCCCTTCGCTCTCTGTCGCGAAAAGGCTTGACTTAATTAGGGTGTTATATATTTGAAATTTTGCATTTAACTCAGCATCTTTCTCTCTATCTACCAAATACTGTGCTTGCGCTGGATTTGCTTTGAAATATTGCTTAAACTTTGCAATATCAAAAACTCCTACCGCATTTAGGAACAATGGATTTTTACCAATATTTTGATCTGCTTTCAAAACTTCTAGTATGTGCTTCTCGCCAACTCTTAAGCCCAACTTATCAAATTCGCCAGTTAACAAAGCAACCGATACTTCCTGATCCCAAACTCTGTTTGCTGCCGCTGTAGAAGTGATCCCTTGACCGCTTTTCTCAACATTCCCGACTTTAATTCTAAAATCCTCAAACGAAATATCCTTCCCGTTGATGCTACCTACGTCTTTTGACGTACTATTAAAACCACCACTGCTAAATAGATCACCAATGATAAAAGCAAATAAAGCGAATGCAATAACTGCAATCATTAATGCGGAACGTTGTCTAATATTTGATAAAACTGCCATTTTTACTGTTGTTAATTTTATATTCAGTTTGCGAAAATACAATTATATGATTAATAATTATACTACTAGGGTTTTATTTTACAAAAAAAAAGTTTTTATAAAATAAATCACTCTTTTATGGTCAATTTAACCAATTCTATTTTCTTATTCGTAGCTTCTTCAATTATAAAGTGATAATTCCCTATTGTAATGGCCTCTCCTTTTAACGGTATGTCATTTGTGAAATCAACAATAAAACCGCCCAAGGTTCCATAAGAGTCGCTTTCAGGAATACTAAGTTTATAGGTTTGATTCAAATACTCGACATCAAAGCGAGCTGAAAAAAGGTAGGTGTCATCACCTAACTCCTTTTCTATAAGTTCCTCATCAGAATCGTGTTCATCTTCTATTTCACCAAAAAGCTCTTCAACTATGTCTTCTATCGTAACGATACCAGAAGTCCCTCCATATTCATCCAGAACTACCGCTACGCTTTTGCGCTTTTTAGTAAGTAGATTCATGACGTCTTTAACGTAAATTGTTTCAGGAACAAATTCAACAGAAATCACAATAGCTTTGATGCTTGCGGGTTTTTTAAATAAGTCATAAGAGTGCACATAACCGACAATCTCGTCGAGCGAGTTTTCGTAGACCACAATCTTCGAGTAGCCTGTTGCAATAAAGAGTTCTTTAAGCTCGGCTATCGTATCAAACAAGTCAATAGCTACGATTTCAGTTCTCGGACTCATTACATCCCTAGCTTTCACGCCAGAAAACTCCAAGGCGTTCTGAAACATTTGAATTTCCGAATCGACATCGTCGTCGTCATCAACGGTACTCATTTGCTCTACGATATAATTCCCTAATTCTATCTTACTAAAATAAAGTTGCACCTGATCTCCATCTGATCCAAAAAATTTTTTCAGAATAAAATCTGAAACCCAGATAAAAAAAGAGGAAATGAAATAAAACAAAATGTAAAACCCGTACGCAGGTATCGCGAAAAACTTTATTAAGGTGTTGGCATATATTTGAAAAAAAACCTTTGGCAAAAACTCCGCAGTTATCAAAACGACCAATGTAGAAAGGAGTGTCTGTATAAAAAGGTTCAGCAAGTCGGAAAAATGATACTGAAACGAATCAATCCAATTCATCAGTAGATCACCCATTAAAAATCCATAAACAACTAAGGCAATATTGTTCCCAATAAGCATAGCTGCAATAAATTTAGATGGTTTTTCGGTAAGTCTGGTAAGAATTTTAGATAGAAAGTTATCTTGTTTTTTTTCAATTTCAAGATAAATTTTATTAGAAGAAATAAATGCGATTTCCATTCCTGAAAAAAAAGCACTTAATATTAGACATAGTATTATAATACTAATTCCCATATATTAAGATTTACTTTTTCGATCTTCCATTTTTTTCGCGAATTTTCGTCTAAAGAAAAACATGAAAATTGCCAAGCCACCAATCATGAAGCTCAACCATGGCGTTGCATCAGGGTCATTCCACTTTGCCATTCCCTCGTAAATAAAGTATAAGGCAAAAATCAGGTAAATGTAAGGTGTGAATTTTAAGTAGCCCATATTCGTATTTTTTTATATTTATTCAGCGGAATCGAATTCGCCTATTATTTTTTGTGAATTGATAATTTTAAAATCTTTACTAAAATCAATTCCCTGTCCATTTGAAGATCCCTTAAGGTCTGTAAATTTAAACTTTTTTTCAGTAAAAAACCATTCATTCTTCTGATCGTAATACAATTGTTCCGTTTCTAGTGTCTGTCCATTTTGCGAGACAATCTTCACCTTGCCCTGCAGGTCAATGATATTAGTAAGTTTATAAGATACTGCATAATTTGACGTTACGCGAGTAGTTTTCCCCTTGTTATCGTATAAGGTAACATCTATACCTTTAGGAAATTCCTGAAAAGGAAAACTAACACTGGAGTAATCTAACATTTTAGGACTAATCAAAATTACTTTTATGAGACCCGAATCCGTATACTTTAGATTCACATCGTCTGCATCCCCACTAGGCACAAACTCAGTGAAATTTATCTTTTGCACCTCTTTGAACTTACTTTCGCAACCAAAAAACAGAGTCACAGCGAAAACTGTGACTATCGAAAGTACTTTATGTTTTTTAATTAAGATCATACGTCAAAAATGACAAAGTGATGAGTTATTATGTTAACCTTAGTCAAACTTTCTTTGTTGAAACCACTTATCATTAAACGAAAACCCTACACTAATTTTAGCGTAATTTTCCTCAACTAAACTTGAGTTTGTTGTGCCTCTTTTACCTAGTTCAAACCCTATATTGACATTAGAATAAGATCCCGTAATTGGCAACCCTAAACCTATGGTCAACCCGATATCATTTATGGACTCAGAATTAACAACCAGGCCTGTTTTTTCATATCTCAAACCTCCTCGATAGACGATCCTGTTAATATAACTAGAGAAAGAATTGTAATTAGGAATATAATACCCCCCTAGACTTACGCTCCCATATTTACCATACCCTACATTGCTTGACTCATTATAACTATTTGCCTGAGCAGCTGTTTTTTGATAATCGATTCTACCTCCCAAAAGCCATTTTTTAGACTCGCCAATACCTGCACTTAAAGATATTTTCCCTGGAAAAAGTAGATCAACATTGTTTTTTTGTTCCGCTACAATATCCGACACTGCCAAGTCGAACACTGAATTGTATGTCACCGTAGATATGTTTCTGGTGTTCTGCGATTTCAAGGTGTTTTCTATAGTATAATTCAAACCACTGTATAGCGTCAGTTTTTTGTTAATGTTGGTTTGGTACATTGCTCCAACATTAAAATTAACACCCGACAGAAGAGAGGTGTTGGTTTCACGAGTACCCACTGGAATACCAGTGATAAACTCTAAACTACTTGTTTCTACACTTCCGAAATTATATTGCAAATCAGCACCTACGCTGAATTTTGGAGTAACTTTATATCCAACTCCTAAAAAAGCCTTATTCAAACCACCTGCCCCAGCATAGCGGCTATTACTTGCATCAAGGTTTCCAGAAATGGATTCGATTTTATACCCCACAGAAGAGTAAGGAATTAATCCAAAACCGACACCCCATTTCCCAAGAGGCAAACCTACCGCAAGATAATCTAAGGTTGTTCTTTTGGCACTTTCAGTCTTATTGTCTGATTTTAAATTTACATTATTTAAAGTACCTCCAATCGTAAAAGTAGTAAGTTTTAAATTTGCAAAACTTGCCGGGTTTTCCAGATTAATATGAATACTGTCTTTCTCTACCGCTATTCCGGCCATGGAACGACTTTCAACCGTTCCCCTAAATCTTACATCACCAATTCCATAATACGAATAAGGTGATGCCGTTCCGTCTTGGGCAAATGAAACTAACGACAAGAGCAAACAGGCGCTTACTATAATTTTTTTAATCATTGTTGATTTTATATTGAAATGTTTGATTTAAACTTTCTATTAGAAAATTTGAATTGGCAAATATGGTATTTTTTAATCGTTTAGCCAAAAATTCTGTGTCTCCACCCGTTAAAATTATTATAAAATTTGAAGAAAGTCGTTTATATTCATCGATAAAACCATCCATCTCATATACCAATGCATTAACTACACCTGAATGAATTGATTGCGAGGTTGATGTCCCTATAAAATGCTTCGGGCTTTCTAATTCTAGCAAAGGTAACTTTGAAGTATACTTATGCAATGATTCATACCGCAATCGCAAACCAGGTGATATTGCCCCGCCCAGATAGTTGTTGTTTTGATCAATGAAATCGTAGGTTATACATGTACCTGCGTCAATAACCAATCGGTTTTGCCTAGGAAACCTTAAGGCCGCGCCAGAAGCAAGGACCATACGATCAATTCCTAAGGTTTCTGGCGTCTCATATTTATTATTAAAAGGAAAAGGATCATGATGACTTACAAAATGTACGATTAGCTCGTTATTAAAACCTAAAAACACTTCTTTTTCTACATTTCCGACTGAAGCTACCACCAAATGAGTCGTATTTTTAAATTTTTTTAAAATATTTTCAATGTTCTTTTGAAGCTCATTTTTAAAAAAGACAAGCTGCTCCAAAAGGATATCCCCCTCAAAAACAGCGGCTTTAATTCTAGTATTTCCTACATCAATAGTTAATATCATAATTTTGATTTTGATTGTGCGAAGGTACGAATTGATTTTTTTAAAAAAATGTTTTGGATATACTAAAAAACATCCTATCTTTGCACCCGCAATAAGCGCGGTACCTTAGCTCAGATGGTAGAGCAATGGACTGAAAATCCATGTGTCCCTGGTTCGATCCCTGGAGGTACCACAAAACCCAAACAGAAATGTTTGGGTTTTTTGTTTTTATTATAACTGACCATAAATAATTCACCACCATTTAAAGGCAGCCCTTAAGAAAACCATAAACCGCAAACTGTCTTTATAAACAGCACTACTTCCTCCACTTATTTTTAAGTCGCAAAAAAATCAAAGCCGTAATAAATGCATCACCCGCAGCAGTATGCCGATCACTTTTTTGGATTTTAAAAACCTGACATAATTCATCTAAACTGGCGTGCTGGTCTTCTTGCAAGCCTTTAAATTTTCGATACATCAAATTAGTATCCATGCTACGATTTTTTAGTTTCCCCAAGCCCATTCGCTTCAAAGATGCATTGACCATCTTTACATCAAAATGCAGGTGGTGTCCAACTAAAGTCGAGTCTTTGACATACTCAAGAAACTTAATTAAAGCTTCAGTCTCCCCTTGTTTTTCCTCTTTACCTTCTTTCAAAATGCCGTGAATGGGCACTGATTCTGTTTTGAATACATTTTGCTCTACAAAAATCTCCAACGAATCATTCACAACTATCGAGTTGTCATAAATCGCAATGGCACCAATCGATAAGATAACATCGCGTCGAACATCCAAACCAGTTGTTTCAGTATCAAAAACCACAAATCTTTTCACTAACTTCTTATCTGCTTTCGCATCAAAACAAGCCAAATAGTTTTGCCAAAATTCGGGGTAGCTCTTTTTGTCTTTTTTAAACCAATTAAATAACCTCATCTAAGTAAAATAAGTAAGTTGAAATCGTGTTTTAAGAATCTCTTGAACATCACTTATCGGATGGAATGCATTTTTAAGCTTTACTTTATCTAATTTTGTCAATTTATTTAAGTCTAAATACCTTCCCCCCGAATTACTTGCAAAACCTTCTTGCGTTCTAAATTTCAGTAAAATAGAAAATGCTTCAGAACAAGCTTCATAGGTTGCCGCATTTTGCGATTCTAAAGCTGCCAATTCCTTAAACCTTGCAAGCGTATTGTTCACCCCTGTAATTTTTTGATTTAAAGACAATAATCTAGCCGCATCAATCAAAGGCATCAACCCCCTACTTTTAACATCGAAAGTGTCTTTATGCTCACCGTCTTTTTCTACCAAAAACTGCCTAAAGAAACCTAGTGGAGCAGGGTTTTTTAAGGCATCTCTACCTAAATAAGCAAAGAAAATTTGGTTTTTATCTACGTTTTTTAAAATATTAGCTGTGATTGAATCAACCAACTCTTTATCGCCATAAACAAAGTCATAATCAAAAAAAATAGAACACATAAGAATTCCTTTCTCGGCAGGACTATGAATCCAAGTGTTATATTGTGCGTTCCACTCCTTTAAGGATTGACACCATAATGGATTACTGGCCATCATATCTGCCGGGCAAAATTCATATCCAACCACATTTAATATACTAGTAACATTATCCGCCAATTCTATAAAATACTCTTTAACGTCACTGTACCTTTCTTCAGATACATCTTCAAAAACCAAAGCATTATCTTGGTCCGTAAGCAATAACTGTTCTTTTCGACCCTGACTACCTATGTTCAACCATGCAAAAGCAACAGCAGGCTCTTCCCCGATTTTATTTATGGACAATTCAATGGCCCGACTTGTTATAGCTCTATTAATTTCCCCAACAATCTGGCAGAGATGTGCTATTGGAATATCTTCACTTAATGAATTCTGAATTAACTTATTCAGGTTTAGCCTGACCGCTTTAAGCTCTTCCGCACTTTCGGCACGTTTGATCTGTTTTACTAATACTCCTGGATTATTTGCCTGAGCGACAACCACATCGTGCTCAGAGATGATTCCTATAATTTCTGATTCCCTAGTGCCGTCAAGAGTTACACATAAATGAGCTACATCGTACTGAAGCATCGTCAACTGGGTTTCAGCAACTGATCCGTTTGATGAGACAGTAACGACAGGTACCGACATAATCTCTTCTGCTGTTGCTTGTATACTAAACAAACCAGTGGCTATTTTGGAACGTAAATCTTTATCGGTGATAATACCAATGGGAAGACGGTTTTCCTGAATAATGACACTCCCTATTTTATGTTGCGTCATTGTTTCCGCTATTGCCTTGACAGAATCAGATCTATTGGCTGTGATAGGTTTTGCAGTATAAGAAATGGGCTTAAAGTATTGAATCGCGTCTTCCCGCTCATTGTAGATTACACTTTCAGAAATCAGCTTCCCCTTATTTTCCTTATCATGCGGGTTGCGGGTATTAGAAGCGAAACTTTCTAACAAAAAACTAGAAACCTCAACATTTTCAAAAATATACGGCTTAAAAATGGCTATTGGAATAGCATAGAGCAGGCTTTCTTCGCTTGCCTCTGCAGTCATCAAGTAGGCATCCTTGGCAAAAAAAGGACGCAAACCTAAGATGTCGCCCTCATCACATTCATCAATAAGAAGCTGTTCCCCATCATAAACAACCGATAGCGCTACCGCTCCTTCCTTGACAACATAAAAAAAAGGATGAGGCTCATCTTTAACACTAAAAAGAACTTCTTTTTTTTCCAAATGAAGCACCCGAGATTCTTTGGAAATAGCCACTAAATCAAACAAGCTAAGGTGGCAAAACGGAGGATGCTTTTGAAGAAAGTCTGCAATTCGTTCCGCTATCGAATTTTTCATAATTAATTTATTAGTATCTAAAAATACAAAAAAAATATTCGCTACTCAATTAAGGTCATTTATAGCTAAATAAGAGTCCATAAAAAAAAAGACTGTTTTTTTATCATATTTACATAAAAAAACTAATATAAATGGGGCCTGCGCAAATATTTGTGTTTTTATTTACAATATCAGCTTAAATATAATTGCTAATTTACTATATTTATGCAAAATTTATATACATGGAGATTTTAGCCTGTCCGAAATGCCAAGGAAGTCAAATCATAAAAAGCGGCGTAATCAACAGTAAACAGCGGTACTTGTGCAAAAAATGCAACTACTTTTTTACTGTTAATAAAATAGGGAAAAAAATCGACGAATACTATGTTACGAAAGCACTTCAATTGTACCTTGAAGGACTAAGTTACCGAGAAATCGAACGCATAATCGGAGTTTCTCATGTCACCATTAGTAATTGGGTAAAATCGTTCAATATCAAAAAACCGTCCCATGCCAACTACCACCCCACCTATAAGATATTTAATCATTTAGAGTTGATTGAATACATAAAAAACAAGGATTTACTATCTGGCGCAGGTATGATAATAACGGAACTCGGCGACAAGTTTATGCTTATAAAGTGGGAACGATTCAAGGACTAACTATACTAATTTACATTTATATATATCATAATTTTTTTTCTTAACAAAAAATTAGACTTTGGCTGCTTTAAAACCAAGCGTTTTACTAACCAAAAATTTAATTTATTATGAAAAAAATTTCTTTGATCGCAGCCTTACTGCTTTTGTCTTTAAAAGGATTTTCTCAAGGTTCTCCCGATTACGGTGCCGGAATGAAATTCAATTTAAATGAGGATGGCTCAAAATACCTTAGAGTACTATCCTGGGCACAAATATGGGGGCAATACAATTCTGACCGTCCTTTAGACGCGAAAGGTAACGAACAAGCTGATTTAGACTTCAGTGTCCGAAGAGCTCGTATACTAATGTATGCACAAATCAATAAAGATTTTTTAATCTTAACACACATAGGACTTAACAGCTTAAATTCTAACACAATGAGCCCTACCGGAACAGGAGAGGGATCTCAAGTGTTTTTGCATGATGCATGGGCACAATACAGTTTAGGGAAAAATAATGCTGTCGGCGGTGGATTGCATTATTGGAATGGAATATCCCGTTTAAACAACCAAAGTACCTTAAACTTAATGACCTTAGACAACCAAAGACAAGCTTGGGCTACGCTTGGACTATCTGACCAATTTGCTAGGCACATAGGAGTTTATGCAAAAGGATCTGTTGGAAAATTCCAATATCGAGTGTCCGTGAATAATGCCTTAGTTAATAACTTACAAGCAGCTGCAGTGCCAACAAATGGTGGAGCCGCAACCTATACTGGGCAAAGACTATTGGGCTCAAAAGAAGCAGGAAGAACGTATGCTGGCTATTTTGAATATGCTATACTAGAGTCTGAAAGCAACTTTCTTCCTTACAAAGTAGGTTCTTATTTAGGTTCAAAAAAAGTATTCAATATTGGAGCAGGATTCTTTTCACATCCTAATGGAGCCGTGATTGCCGATGCAGCAGGAAATTTAAGCGGAGAAAACGTTTCAGTTTTTGGACTTGATGCTTTTTATGACGTGCCAGTAGGAAGCCAAGGTGCCGCATTTACCGCTTACGCTTTATATCAAAATACGGATTACGGAAAAGATTATAGACTAGGAACAACCTACGAAACAGGCTCAATGGTTCATTTACACGCCGGTTATGTACTTCCTGGAAAATCAAAAACACGTTTCCAACCTTATGTATCTTTTGACGAAAGACAAATCGATGTATTAAATGATAATGCTTCTCAATTAGGATTAGGTATTAATGCGTTTTTTAGCGGACATAATTCTAAACTAACTCTCGAGTACCAAACTTTGAAATATGCTACAAACAAATCGGTCAACACGGTTACTTTGCAAGCAATGATTTATCTATAGTCTACTAACCCTTTATTAATAATTTATTATGAGCGATCAACAAGAAAAAGCGTCAGCGTATTGGAAGGAAAACCTGAGATACCTTTTGATTTTATTAAGTATTTGGTTCGCGGTTTCCTATGGAGCTGGAATCCTTTTCAAAACCGCATTAGATTCGATTAAATTAGGTGGTTTTCCACTTGGTTTCTGGTTTGCACAACAAGGTTCAATTTATGTATTTGTCATATTGATATTTGTTTATGTTCGATTAATGAACAAATTAGATAAAAAATACGGCTACGACGAAGAATAAAAAACTAAAAAAACTAAAATATCATGGATTTACAAACTTGGACCTACTTAATTGTTGGGGTAACATTTGCTCTCTACATTGGAATTGCAATCTGGTCTCGCGCTGGATCAACTAAAGAATTTTATGTTGCGGGAGGAGAAATTTCTCCATTGGCAAATGGAATGGCTACAGCGGCTGACTGGATGAGTGCAGCATCTTTCATATCAATGGCGGGTATCATTTCCTTTGATGGTTATGATGGTGCCGTTTATTTAATGGGTTGGACCGGAGGATATGTTCTGCTTGCACTCTTATTAGCTCCTTATCTCCGAAAATTCGGGAAATTTACCGTGCCTGATTTCATCGGAGAAAGATACTACTCTAACACTGCTAGGACCGTTGCAGTTATCTGTGCTTTAGTTGTTTCGTTTACATACGTAGCAGGACAAATGCGCGGAGTAGGATTAGTGTTTTCAAAGTTTTTAGAAGTGGACATCAATACAGGCGTAATTATAGGTATGGTAATCGTTTTATTCTATGCCACTTTAGGTGGAATGAAAGGGATTACATATACCCAAGTAGCACAATATTGTGTTTTAATATTTGCTTTCATGGTTCCTGCTATCTTTATTTCTATCCAAATGACAGGAAACCCAGTTCCGCAATTAGGAATGGGTGGAACTGTTTTAGGAACCGACACTTATTTGATAGATAAACTAAACGGACTTTCTACAGATCTTGGGTTTTCTGTTTATACAGACGGCACAAAATCAATGGTTGATGTATTCGCAATTACACTTGCTTTAATGGTTGGTACTGCGGGATTACCGCACGTAATTGTTCGTTTCTTTACAGTTAAAAGAGTAAAAGACGCAAGAAAATCAGCTGGATATGCTTTAGTTTTGATCGCAATTTTATACACTACTGCTCCAGCTATTGCTGTTTTTGCAAAAACTAATTTGATTGAAACAGTAAATGGAAAAGACTATTCTTCTATGCCAGCTTGGTTTACAAAATGGGAAACTACGGGTTTATTGAAATTTGAAGATAAAAACGGAGACGGAAAAATTCAGTATTACAATGACAACTCTAAAGACGCTGCATTTTTGGCCGCACAAGAAGCAAAAGGAAATAAAGGAAGTGAATTGACTATTGATAAAGACATCATGGTACTTGCAAATCCTGAAATTGCAAACTTACCTAATTGGGTTATTGCTTTAGTTGCTGCAGGAGCTCTAGCGGCTGCTTTATCTACTGCTGCAGGTTTGTTATTAGTGATTTCAGCTTCTGTATCTCATGATATCATCAAGAAAATGATCAACCCAAACATCTCTGAGAAAAACGAACTTTGGGCTGCTCGTGGAGCTGCTGCAGTAGCTGTCGCTATCGCTGGATGGTTTGGAATAAATCCTCCTGGCTTTGTCGCCGCAGTTGTTGCCTTAGCTTTTGGTTTAGCAGCTGCCTCACTCTTTCCAGCTATTATTCTTGGAATTTTTGATAAGAAAATGAACAAAGAAGGTGCTATTGCTGGTATGATAACAGGATTGGTATTGATGCTTTTCTACATGTTGAAGTTCAAATTCGGCCTTTTTGATGGTGGAAAAGATGCTGTTGCAGGCTTGAAAGAAAGCTGGTGGTTCGGAATTTCTCCTGAAGGTTTTGGAACGATTGCTATGATTGTAAACTTCGTTGTTGCTTTTACAGTGAAAAGTTTTACAGCAGCACCACCCCAAGATGTTCAAGATATTGTGGAACACATTAGAATTCCATCTGGTGCAGGTGAAGCTACACATTAAAAAGTAATCAATTTCAAATAAAGAAATTTGCTTTTTTTAATATACAATCTCTACAATTATTTGTAGAGATTGTTTATTTTCATACCATGAAAAAGAGACACGAACAAAAACTGGTTATACTTTCACTACTAATGTTATTGGGATTAAACGTTCCGCTTCTGCTATTGTTTGATAGCTCAAGACCTCTTTTTGGGTTTCCAATTGTGTATATTTATATTTTCTCTGGATGGTTGTTTTCAATTGCCATTACGTACCTAATCATAACAAAATATTATGAGTAGCGCAGGCCTTTTACTGATTTTGGCAATCTATGTATCTATTCTTTTTTATATAGCACATTGGGCTGAGAAAAAGCGCCATTCTAAATGGACAAACAATCCTTACATATACTCCTTGTCCTTAGCCGTTTATTGCACTGCATGGACCTACTATGGCAGCATCGGTGTTGCTGCGGATTCAGGTTTGAGCTATTTACCTATCTATTTAGGTCCAATCATAATTATCCCAACGTGGATGATTATCCTCAAAAAAATTATCCGAATTTCGCGAGTAAATAAAATCTCAAGTATTGCAGATTTTATTTCTTTACGATACGGAAACAGTCGTTTTTTGGGAGCTTTGGTTACCCTGATTTGTGTTTTTGGAATTTTACCTTACATATCCCTACAACTGAAGTCGATCTCAGACACCTTCTATATTGTTACCAAAACTCAATATAGCTCCAATATATTTTCTGACACCACTACTTATGTTTGCCTTGCGCTCGCATTATTTGCTTCCTACTACGGGACAAAATATGTAGATGCTTCGGAAAAAAGACGCGGAATTGTTACGGCCGTTGCAATGGAGTCTATTTTAAAATTAGTTTTCTTTTTAACAATAGGTATTTATGTCACCTATTTTGTTTTTGATGGCTTTGATGATATTTATACTAAAGCCGCAGTGCTTCAAGATTTTGATAAAAAAAACTCAATTGGTGACTTAACAAATGGAATCAATTGGTTCTTTCTTTGTGTTTTATCCACATTTGCGATTTTTCTTTTACCTAGACAATTTCACACTGCCATTGTCGAAAATAATAAAGAAACCCATATCCGAACAGCTATTTGGCTTTTCCCTTTGTATTTGTTGCTGTTCAATCTTTTTGTTTTCCCAATTGCTTGGGGAGGAAATATCATGTTTCAAGGACAAGGCTTAAATTCGGACACCTATTCCTTATTGATTCCGCAACACTTCAATAATAATATCCTTACGGTTATCGTATTTCTTGGAGGTTTTTCGGCCGCTATATCTATGATTATAGTTTCTTCCATCGCTTTGGCTACTATGCTAAGTAACAATTTTTTAATCCCATATGGTTTTATTGGCGCTCTTGAAGATAAATCTCCAGATAAAAATCGTAAACGAATCGTAAACAGTAGAAAAATTGGTATTTTTTTACTTATTATTTTGGCTTACGCAATATACCGTGTTTTTGTTTTAGATTATTCTTTAGTTTCGATTGGCTTAGTTTCTTTTGTGTTAATCGCTCAATTAGCTCCTGCCTTTTTCGGTGCTTTATTCTGGAAAAGAGGATCTAAAAATGGAGCCGTGGTAGGTATTGTTCTAGGGTTTTTAATAAGTCTCTACACATTATTAGTCCCTTACGCGATCGGGGTGACAAAATCTACGAGTACCTTTATACAAAATGGACCATGGGGAATTGAACTACTGAAACCATTTCAGCTTTTTGGCTTAGACTATTTAGAACCCATACCTCATGCTTTCTTCTGGAGTTTACTCATCAATACAATCTTCTTTCTAGCTATTTCAGTGAGTTTTAGCGGAAATTACAGAGAGCGCAATTATGCAGAAATGTTTGTAGGTATAGACAAATACATAACCAATCATGAAAATGCATTCGTATGGAAAGGAACCGCATATATATCTGATATTAAAAAAGTATTACAACGATTTCTTGGCGAAGAAAGAACCAAGAGAGCATTAGGAATATTCAATTTAAAATACAACATCGACAAAAACATTACCACAGCTGATGCCCGATTTATAAAATTTGCGGAAAATTTATTGACAGGCCATATTGGTACAGCTTCCGCCAAAATATTAATATCAAGCGTAGCAAAGGAAGATAAAATTAGTCTACCTGAAGTACTTCGAATTCTAGAAGAGTCGAAAGAAAATATAATTATCAACAAAAAACTGACAGATACTTCGAATGAATTAAAAAAAATATCAGAACAGTTAAAACATGCGAATCAAGCATTAATAAATAAAGACATTCAAAAAGATGAATTTCTCGATACGGTTACTCATGAATTAAGAACACCAATTACGGCAATCCGTGCAGCTACCGAAATCTTACATGACGACGACGACGACATTCCAAAAGAAGTAAGAAAACAGTTTCTAAAAAGCATCATTTCCGAATCGGACCGTTTAAATCGTTTGATTGACAAAATTCTGGATTTAGAAAAATACGAAACTGGAAAGCAAAAACTTTATCTTTCAAAAAACAATATTTCTAAAACTATCGCTAACACGCTCGATTCTGTAAGACAGTTAATCAACAACAAAAACATTAATGTCGAGTTTAATGGGACAGAAATAAAGGCTTTTTATGACGAGGAAAGGATCATTCAGGTAATCCATAATTTATTGTCAAATGCCATTAAATTCTGTGCAAAAACGGATGGGAAAATAAGTATTTCGGTAACTGAAAAAAAAGAAGTAATAGAAGTAAGCATTCTAAATAATGGGCCGGGAATTAAACCCGAAGATTTAGAACCCATTTTTGATAAATTTTATCAATCGCGTGACCAGAATGTAAAAAAACCTATTGGCAGCGGACTAGGACTTGCCATTTGTAAACAAATAATAGAACACCATAAAGGCGAAATTTGGGTAGAAAGCACACTACAAAAGGGGGTAACGTTCAGTTTTACTTTACCCAATTACAATACAACTGAAAATCATTAAAGATGAAAAAAATTTTAATTGTAGATGATGAACCCAATATTGTTATGTCGCTTGAATATACATTCAAAAAAAATAATTTTGAAGTTTTCATTGCTCGTGACGGACAAGAGGCATTGGACATTCTGAATAACCAACTTCCGGATGTAATTATCTTAGATGTTATGATGCCAACAGTTGATGGTTTTGCCACATTGCAACAAATAAAAAAAGACGAACGGTTGCAACAGTGTAAAGTAATCTTCCTATCGGCAAAGAATAAAGAAAAAGACATTGAAAAGGGACTTTCATTAGGTGCTAATTTATACGTAGTCAAACCCTTCTCTTTAAAAAAATTAGTAGAACAAGTACAAAATTTAATTCAATAATTTAGAAGATTGCAAATCATGAATTATAAAGATTTTTACGCTAAAAGTATTCAGCAACCAGAAGAATTTTGGACTGAACAAGCAGAAGCTATAGACTGGTATCGCAAGCCCGAAACAATTTTATCGAAAGATGAAAATGGCTACCCTCTTTGGTATAAAGACGGGGAATTGAATATTTGCTATTTAGCACTCGACAAACACATAGAGGATGGCTATGGTGATCAAACTGCCTTAATCTACGATTCTCCTGTAACGCAAACCGTAAAAAAATACACTTTTTTAGAAGTTAAAACTGAAGTAGCCAAACTTGCTGGAGGGATGCAGTCCTTGGGACTAAAAAAAGGAGATACAGCTGTAATCTATATGCCTATGATTCCCCAAGCTGCCTTTGCTATGCTGGCTTGTGCAAGAATTGGAGCGACACATTCGGTTGTTTTCGGAGGGTTTGCCCCGCATGAATTGGCAATTAGGATTGACGACTGCAAACCCCGATTAATTATAACCGCCTCTTCCGGAATTGAAATTGACCGTTTAATAACTTACAAGCCTCTAGTAGATGAAGCTATCGAACTGGCATCACACAGACCTAAAAAAGTGATTATTTTGAATAGGAAACTAGGTGCACGAGTTCCGTTTAAAAAATATGATGTCGATTACGATGCTTTGGTCTATGGTTCTGAAGAAGCCGCATGTGTCCCCGTGAATGCGACACATCCTTTATATATTCTCTACACCTCAGGAACAACCGGAAAACCAAAAGGAGTAGTTAGGGATACTGGTGGTTACGCTGTTGCCTTAAAGTTTTCGATGCAACATATTTATAATGTAAAAGAAGATGATGTTTTTTGGGCAGCATCAGATGTGGGTTGGGTAGTTGGACATAGTTTTATTGTCTATGGTCCTTTAATCAACCGAAATGCTACTATTGTTTTTGAAGGCAAACCTATAAAAACACCTGATGCGAGTACGTTCTGGAGAGTTATTGCCGAGCACAAAGTAAATGCGATGTTCACTGCTCCTACTGCAATCCGTGCCATAAAAAAAGAAGATCCTAATGGTGATTTCATAAAAAAATACGACTTGACTTCTTTAAAAACGCAGTTTTTGGCTGGAGAACGATGCGATATTGCCACATTGGAATGGTATACAGAACATATACCTGTTCCAGCGGTAGACCATTGGTGGCAAACAGAATCTGGCTGGCCTATGATTGCAAATATGATTGGGATTGAAAAGTTACCTATAAAACCAGGATCTGTAGGTAAAGCAGTTTGTGGCTATGACATTAAAATTTTTAATGAGGAAGGAACTGAAGTTGGCTCCGGTCAACAAGGGTATGTGGTTATCAAATTACCACTGCCTCCTGGAACTTTACTTGATTTATGGCATGACAACGCTAGATTTAAATCTGGATATCTGGAGCAGTTCCCCGGGTATTACTTCTCTGGTGACGGTGGCTATAAAGATGACGAAGACGACATCTTCATTACCGGCCGCGTAGATGACGTGATCAATGTAGCGGGACATCGCCTTTCAACTTCAGAGATGGAAGAAATTGTATCTTCACATCAATCGGTTGCTGAGTGCGCCGTAATTGGGATCAATGATGCGTTGAAAGGACAAACTCCATTGGCTTTAGTCGTAACCAAATTAAATGATTCAATTGAACATTTTCAATTGGAACAGGAAATTATAAAATTAGTACGGCAACAAATTGGCGCTGTTGCTTCTTTAAGAAATGTAGTCATCGTAGAACGACTGCCCAAAACACGCTCGGGAAAAACCCTCCGAAAATTAATGCGTAGTATCGCTGATGGTGATGACTACCAAATTCCATCAACCATTGATGATGAAGCCATTGTCGAAGAAATCGCTTTCGTTTTGGATAAATATGAAATTGGCATTTATAATAAAAACAACACTAACTCTATTAAATCATAAAAGCATGAGTCGTTACAAAATAAATAACTTAGAAGAATACTTTAAAGAATACAAAAAATCAGTTCGTGAACCCAAAAAATTCTGGGATAAAATTGCCTCTGAAAACTTTACCTGGTACCAGGAATGGGATAAAGTAGTAGATTTTAACATGGCTGAAGCCGAAATAAAATGGTTTGTCGATGCGAAAGTGAACATTACCAAAAACTGCATTGACAGGCACCTTGCAAAAAAGGGAGACAAAACGGCTATCATTTTTGAGCCAAATGACCCAAGTGAAGAGGCTATACATATTTCATATACTGAACTGCATCAGCGTGTTTCAAAAATGGCAAACGTCTTGCGTGATCAAGGGGTACAAAAAGGAGATCGTGTATGCATATACTTGCCAATGATTCCAGAATTAGCTATTGCAACTTTGGCATGTGCCAGAATTGGAGCCATCCACTCGGTTGTTTTTGCTGGGTTTTCAGCCTCGGCCGTAGCCACTAGAATAAACGATAGTGACTGCAAAATGGTAATCACATCAGATGGTGGATACCGCGGAAATAAAACCATCGATTTAAAAGGCATCATTGACGAGGCCTTAGTAAACACGCATTGTGTCGAAAAAGTATTAGTGGTAAAGAGAACCAATACACAGATAAACATGAAGGAAGGGCGTGACCAATGGTTACAGCCTCTCTTAGAAGAAGCGCTAGACAATAACGTAGCCGAAATTATGGATGCAGAAGATCCTTTATTTATCCTCTATACATCTGGTTCAACTGGAAAGCCAAAAGGAATGGTACATACCACAGCAGGTTATATGGTTTATACGGCATATACATTTAAAAATGTATTTAACTATGAGGAAAATGATGTTTTCTGGTGTACTGCCGATATTGGTTGGATAACAGGTCACTCCTATATTCTTTATGGTCCGTTACTGAATGGGGCTACCACCGTAATTTTTGAAGGAGTTCCGTCCTATCCTGATTTTAGCCGTTTTTGGGAAATCATCGTTAAACATAAAGTAACCCAATTCTATACTGCACCTACCGCTATTCGTGCCTTGGCTAAAGAAAGTTTAGATTACGTACAAAAATACCAGTTGGATACCTTAAAAGTAATCGGTTCTGTGGGTGAACCCATAAACGAAGAAGCTTGGCACTGGTATAATGACCATGTGGGCGGCAAGCATTGTCCTGTCGTTGATACCTGGTGGCAAACGGAAACTGGAGGCATCATGATCTCGCCAATTCCTTTTGTTACTCCTACAAAACCAACTTACGCCACCTTGCCATTACCTGGTATTCAACCAGTATTGATGGATGAAAAACGAAATGAAATAGATGGAAATCAAGTGGTAGGTGCCTTGTGCATAAAATTTCCTTGGCCAGGAATTGCAAGAACCATCTGGGGCGATCACAAAAGATACAAAGAGACCTATTTTTCTGCCTTTCCAGGGAAGTATTTCACAGGTGACGGTGCTTTACGTGACGAAGTAGGCTACTACCGAATCACAGGCCGAGTGGATGATGTAGTCATCGTTTCTGGTCATAATCTAGGAACTGCTCCGATCGAAGATGCCATAAACGAACATCCAGCAGTAGCAGAATCAGCGATTGTAGGTTTCCCTCACGACATTAAAGGAAATGCTTTATATGGATTTGTTATTCTAAAAGAAACTGGAGAAAATCGAGACCGAGAAAATCTTAAGAAAGAGATTAACCAACAGGTTTCTAACCAAATTGGACCCATCGCCAAATTAGATAAAATACAGTTTGTTTCTGGTTTACCAAAAACGCGCTCTGGAAAAATTATGCGTAGAATACTCCGCAAAATAGCCGAGGGAGACTATTCTAATTTTGGGGATACCTCAACATTATTGAATCCAGAAATTGTTGACGAAATTAAAAATGGTAAAATTTAACAGTAGTTTTTATTTGTAGTTGAAAGCTGCTTCCTTAGTGAAGCAGCTTTTTTTTAAACAAAAAAGTTGTCCTTATTAAGGGACAACTTTTTAAAAATAAACAAACAAACTACTTTTTGATAAACTTCATCACCTTAAGCTCATCATTCTCATTATACGCTTTTACTAGGTACATTCCGTTACTTAAATCACTCACTATATATTGATAAGACGCACTCTGACTAGCATTGAAGCTTTTCATCAATTGTCCTGTAATAGAAAAAACTTGAACTTTAGAAGACACCATATTTAAAGTGAAGTAATTCGTTGCAGGATTGGGGTATAAATAGATCTCATCTTGTTTCTCAAAATTTGCGATTGCCAAAGAAGCTATCTTATTTCCATATATCCTAAATTCTCCTGCAGGCATACTAATTGGCGCACTGACATCTGTAACAACAATAGATGTATTGTCCATCAGATTATACCAGGTACCAGCGTAAGGAAAGCCAGTAGGAACATTTTTAGTAGACAAATCAAAATTGGCTAATACAAGTACATCTTTCAACTGCGTTCCCGCTAAAGCACTATTGGTAATTTTAATTGTCGGCGTTAGTGAAGCACTACTTATACTAGCTGTCCCTGAAAAAACAGGCTCATTAATTTTCATCGAAATCATTTTCGACCAATCCGTATAAATTTTATTTCGATTTGTATCTCCGAGCCAATTATTTACCCATTGCGGTTGTGGTTTAGTATCCAGTTTACAATCTCCCGCAATAGCATCAGCAGAACTATTTACCGCACCATTGTTGCATGAAAAAATCGACATATCCATTCCTAGTTCACCGAAATGCCAAATCATTTTTGGTCCTGGAACTAACAATGAAACGGCACCTAATGCGGACATTCTAGAAAGAGCAGTACTAGCTGTTTTTACATTATATCCGTTTAAATTGGCACCGTACTGTACGTTTTTATACATCAAGCGCTCCTCGTCATGGCTTTCTGCATAACCCACCAATCTACTCTTGGTAAATCCATGAGCTGCGCTATTCATCCTTGAAATATCATTATTCGAATTATACCCCATAGTCAATTGATTGTATGGATCTGTCATTTTACCCCACATCATGATCCCTTTACTAACTGTTTCGTCAATTCTATAATTTGCCCATTCTCTCTCCTCTGTATCCGTTCCTAAATGCTCGAAAATAGTATAATGTGTTGGGTCTAAACTCCATGAATAATCAGCATATGATTTCAGAACGTCAACTCTGTCTTGCTGGAATGCATTAGTACAAGAATCGTCATTTGCTGTACAATTTTGCGTAAATCCTTTCGTTAAATCCCATCGGA
Organism: Flavobacterium sp. W22_SRS_FP1; assembly: GCF_052113685.1. Taxonomy (NCBI): domain Bacteria; kingdom Pseudomonadati; phylum Bacteroidota; class Flavobacteriia; order Flavobacteriales; family Flavobacteriaceae; genus Flavobacterium; species Flavobacterium sp. W22_SRS_FP1. The sequence continues at coordinate 27,385 of NZ_JBGQOE010000006.1, read as the reverse complement.
ACCCATCAATTTTATACTCTTCTATCCATTGCTTAATTACTCTTTTTACATAGTTTTGTGTCTTTGGTAATTGATGATTAAAATCACTCCCTACGTTATAACTGTGTTTAGCCACAGTATTGAAATACGGGCTTTCAGCTGATGGCGAACCCCATCCATCACCGTCAGGGTCGTTCATCCACATTCGCACCATTGGATTACTATTAAAAGCGTGATTCAAAGCGAGATCTAGAATTACGGCAATCCCATTTTCATGACAGATGTCTACTAGTTCCTTAAATTTACTTGAAGTTCCATAAAACTTATCCAAAGCCATGTGAAAAGAAGTGTTATAACCCCAACTTTCATTACCCTCAAATTCCATTACAGGCAATAATTCAATTGCATTTATCTTTAAGTTTTTAAAATAATCTATCCTGTCAATTACACTTTGGTAACTACTGGCGGCATCAAAATCTCGAACTAAGAGTTCATAAACTACCAAGTTTTCTTTTTCTGGCTTCACAAAATTAGTAGTTGCTGTACTCCAAGCGTATGGAGTCTGACCTGTTTGCAAGACAGTAACTTCTCTTTCTTGGCCTGCAGGATATGCAGGCCGATTCGGGTAACTTAAGGATGGAATATAAGGGTCGTCATTTGGTGACAGAACCAAAGTAGAATAGGGGTCTGCCGTTTTTACAAGAGATGGTGTCCCTGCTATAGGGGTGGTTTCAAATACCCAATATTGATACGTATAATTTTCCCCAGAAGTTAGTCCGGATAATTCTAACCAAAGCTTACCTGAGGACGGATCCTTCTTCATTGCATAGTTAGAATCAGGTTGCCAGCTATTGAAACTTCCAGCTACATAAACAAAGTCCTTTAATGGAGCGTCTAAAACCAAAGTCGCCTTTGTAACATCGGTTGAATTATAATTTATTCCGTCCAATAATCCTGAAGGCATTGCTGCTGATATTGCCCCTGGGTTAAGAAGCACACTGAATTTTTTGCTAACTGTCGTTGTTCCTTGAGTAACTACAAGTTCATAGTTTTGATTGGTAGTTATATTAGTATGAGTATAAGTATAACTAGAAGTGGTCGTATTTGTATTTAAATTAGTACCGTTTGCTTTCAATACGTAACTCGCATTACCACCAGTATTAGTTGCTGAAATACTGAGACTTCCTCCTGAGACGATAACCGTTGAACTATTTTCTGCTGGTGAATTTAAACTAGCTTGAAAAGCACCGACATTGATAAAGGTATCAGCTGTTTGCATATTTCCAGCATCATTCCTTAATACAACACAAATTTCAGTGATTGAACTCGATGTAGGAACGCCAAAATAACTATACAAGTCCGGAGTCAGTTCTAATTTATAATTAGTTCCGGAAACCAAAGTCAATGCTGGTTGTGTTGGGTTGTTTCCCCAGGTCCCTTTCACGTTTTGCCACCTTGTTCCATTAACCGTCAAGCCAATATGTGCATATATCGTACCCGTATTTGAACTTAGTGGAGTGCCAGTCTTATTGAAATTAAGTGTAACGATCCCGCTTGCAATTGCAGGGGACGGAACGCTGGTAAATTGAGCAAAACCTAAAGATGATATTAGTAAAAATAATAAAGTAATTTTTTTCATAACATTTAATTATTAAATTCTAATTTAAAAAAAAAGGGCTGCCCTGAGACAGCCCTTTTGGTATTATTAAAATACTAGTTCTTTGTAAGATTGTATTTGTAATTTCTCGGAGAACTTAAATCCAAGGTGATTGTGTAATTTCCAGCAGAGGGAACTTTGATGTTATCTCCACCATATTCCATTGTCCCATCTGCACCTGAATCACCTAAATTGATATCCCAACCGTTATTGGCTCTGAATTTCATTTCTTTTTGAGTTAGGTCAGCAGTTACGGTCCAAACTTTTGTGTTTTTATCATAAGACATTGCTGTACTGTTATCCCAGCTACCAGGTGTTCCATCTCCTATGATTCCCCAAGTTGTTGCGACAACAGTGTACGTTAATTTTTCAGTATCGACATTAATTTTATAATAACCTGCAGCAGGAATTTTAAGGTTATCGCCTGATGTAGCAATTGTTCCTGCAGTAGCTCCTGCAGCATATTCCCCTTTCCACTCAGGGAAACTTGTAAATTTATATTCAGCATCTGCGTCATTAAAATTAACATATCCCTCGAAATCAACTTTTCCATAACCTGAAGCAGAAAGCGTTGGGGATGTAGCGGGGTCCCAATCATTAGGATATCCAGAAGCATTTGCATATCCACCAGGAACCCATAATCTAGGATTTTCAGTGGTATACGGAGTAACGACAATTCCAATCACATTAGAATACATATCGGCCATTGTCCCTGCAGTAGATTTTACTCTAACTTCAAATTCAGCAGCAGCAAAAGGAGTTGCTTGCAATAACAAAGCGGCATTATTTAATTGTTCCACTGTTACGGATACTTGATTTTCTGAAATCACAGATCCAGCTATTTGTGGCGTTTGAAAATCATTGCCTTTAGAGTCAATTTCAACTGCATAGGTAACTTGAATATCTCCACCATAATTAGCAGATTTCCAAGTAAAACGCTCCGCTTGAGCAGCTGCATTTTCAGGTAAAAGAACATAAGCTGCACCAGATATTGGAGCTGTTAAAATAGGCGCATCAACACCTTCGATTACGGGTCTATCCTGAACGTCTTCAACGCTACAAGACAGAGCAACTACTGCAAATAAAGCAATTATTGATTTAGTTATATTTTTCATTTTTATTGTGTTTTGTTAATTATTAATATCCAGGGTTTTGTTGTAATTTAGAATTTGACGCTAAAGCTGTAGCGGGAATAGGGAATAAGTCTCTGTAAGATTGTGTTGGTGACCCCCCAGCAACTCCACCTTTCCAAGGCCATAGGTAACTACCTCCTGAAAACTTGCCAAAACGAACTAAATCCGTTCTTCTGTGTCCTTCCCAGTGTAATTCTCTAGCTCTCTCGTCCAGTATGAAACCCAAGGTTAAATCACCTGTATTTATACTCGCGCTGTTTGCTCTTGTTCGTAAAGCGTTAACATACCCCAAAGCAGTTGCTCCATTACCGCCAGCTCCTCTAACGAAACATTCCGCATACATTAAATACGCATCCGCCAAACGGAAAATTGGGAAATCAGCATCCGAGAAATTACCCGCTTTATCTGAACCTTGTACTCCGTTCACATCAACATTTCTAAATTTTTGAATCGCATATCCATCTGTAAAATTACCTATGTTTATAATTTCTTTACTTTGACCATCTGTATAGAATTGTCCACGAGTATCTGTTGTATTTGCATCAAATTTATCAACAAATGCTGAGGTAGTTCTTATACCTCCCCATCCGCCATTGATACCAAACGAAGCAGCATCCATACTTCCGCCCACAGGAGCATGAGTTAAGAAAGTAGTTCCTCCGTAAGTTTGTGTATGAATACCGTCAAATGCTATTGCAAAAATGAATTCATTTTGAGCTCCATTTTTATCATTATCAGCCAAAAACAATTCGTTGTAATTAGCATGCACTGCATAACTAGAACCTGTAATCTTTGTAATTAAAGGAACAGCAGCCGCATAGTTATCAGTACCGATATATACTTTTGCATTCATATACAATTTCGCTTGCAACATCCATGCAGCAGCTTGATCAACACGATAAGCTTCATTTGATTTTGGTTCTTTCAATAATGGAGTAATTGCAGTCAATTCATCATCCACAAATTTGTATAACTCCGCTCTTGTAGCATATTCAGGATAGAAGAAAGTACTTGGTGAATCTTCAGTAACCAAGGAACCTCCACCAAATGTATCGATCAAATGCCAATAGGTCATTGCTCTTAAGAAGCGAGCTTCTGCTCTGTATGTAGCGATTTCTGCTTTTAAAGTTGCATCTATACCTCTAGCCGCTAATTTCTCATCGGTAGTTTGTCTTAAAAATTCATTACAATTTACTACTTGGAAAGAATAACGTGCAAAAACTGCCGTTACAAAACGGTCTAATGATGTCCATGTTTGAGAATGAAGATCCTTAATTGTTCCGTCATTCCAAGCAATTACTGCTTCATCTGTTGTTAATTCTTGTAATAACCAAAACCCTCTTATATACTGGCTTTCCCCTTCATCAATTCCAGAAATATCTGGAGAACCAGCAGCCGTTTGTCCTGAAGTAGCAAACCCGGCATATAGTTTTGCCAAATTTTGTTTATAGGACTCTGGTGTTTTAAAAAATTCATCTCCGGGAATGGCGTTGGTACTTTCAGGAGCTTGGTTTAAATCACTGGTACATGATGGAAATATAAGCACCAACAGCAACAAAGAAATACTCAATAATCTTATCTGTATCTTTTTCATTTTTCTTGTTATTTGTATTAGAAATTAACGTTTAAACCTAACGTGAAAGTAATTGGTCTTGGATATAAGTTATTATCTATACCTCCAGAAATCTCCGGATCTAATCCGCTATAATTTGTAATCAACACAACATTTTGAGCTGCTAATGTCAATTTAACTAAAGAAGTTGCATTTGGCTTTTGATTAAAAGTATATCCTACACTAACATTATCCAATCTAATAAATGCTGCATCTTGAATATAATAATCAGATTCATATCTTTTAGTGTCCTGAGTAGTAAACCCTGTCTGTAAAATATTGACAACTCCATTAGACAAATCTGTTTCTCTTAACAAAATATTTTGAAAAGAACCTTTACTTGAATCAACATTATTGTAAATATAATTACCCCAAGAACCTCTCCAGCTCATTCCAAAATCAAAATTTTTATAAGTTACGCTTGTATTAAAACCGTAAAAAATATCCGCTGCTGGTTTATGAAAACGGTATTTATCTTGTTCTGTAATAATTCCATCTTTGTTTCTGTCGATATAAACTCCATCAAGTGGTTTTCCGTTTACACCATACGCTTGCTCATACACATAAAAAGAACTTGGCGCATAACCTACTTGGTGATTTTGAATTGTATTTCCTGTCGCTCCTTCATATCCCCCTACATTTATACCGGGAGTATTAGGTAATGTAGTTGTCAATTTAGTGATTTTGGAATCTTGAAAAGTTATATTTCCTCCAATAGACCATTCTAAATCATCTGTACGAACTGGAATAACATTTGCAGCTATTTCAATCCCTTTATTTTCAATAGTTCCGACATTGTAATTATCATAGTTAGAGAACCCAAAGAAAGATGGGTTTTGCGTATATAATAATAAATCTTTGGTGGTTCTTTTATACAAATCAACAGCACCAGTAATTCTATTATTAAAAAAACCGTAATCAAGTCCAGCATTTACAGTTGTTGTTTCCTCCCACTTTAAATTACTATTGTAAGGCTGTGGTCTGAAAGTATTATAAAAGACATTCCCAAATTGGTACTGTGCGGCGGTATTAGATATTAAGTACAATGGTATTGAGGGATAACTTACTCCAATATCCTGCTGACCCGTTACACCCCAACCTCCCCTAAGTTTCAGAGAAGAAATAACATTAAAGTCCTTCAAAAAACTTTCTTCATTCAATTTCCAAGCTAGTGCAACTGCAGGGAAATTAGCCCAACGGTTTGCCTCTGTGAATCTAGAAGTCCCGTCTCGTCTGTACGATAAAGTCAATAAATATTTATCCGCGATAGATATATTTGTCCTTGCAAAAAACGATTGAAGGTTTACGCGAGAAGGCACTGGCACCCCGTCAACAGTAATGTCGTTTTCAAAATTGTATGAAAAACCGTCATTAATATCTCTAAAATCTTGGTAAGAATACCCCGCAGTAAGATCAAACTGAGTATCGATAGACTCCGCTTTTGTACTATAGTTCAAATACAAATCCATCAATTTATTATTTCTTGAACCTGTATTTTCATAGGAGTTATTATATCCAGACCCAGGAAGTCCATTTAGATAATCTGCATCCGTATTACCAAATGATCTTCCGCTTAACTCATCATAACCAAAATTAGCTACAGCTTTTAATTCAGGTAAGAAGTGCATCTTATATTCTGTTTGAATATTTCCAATACTTCTATATGAAGTTCCAAAATTATTTTGCTGGTTCAAAATAGACAATGGATTTCTACCTGCCAATTGATTAATTTGAGTAGGCGAAGTAAACCATTGAAAATAAGTACCATCTTCATTCGTCACAACCTGCGTTGGATCAAAACTTATTGCAGATCCAATTGCACCACGATTACTATAATTACTTTTTATTAAGGAGGTATTGTTATTCAATTCTATTTTTAAATGGTTATCTAAGAAATTTCCTGTAACACTAACTCCAAGAGTTGACCTTTCCATATTGTCTCTTTTCAAGATACCGTTCAAATTAGCATAACCAACAGACGCTCTGTATACTATATTGTCTGTACCTCCGCTTAAAGCAATATTATGATCTGTTCCAATAGCCGTTCTGTAAATCTCATCTTGCCAATCTGTATCAGCAGCACCTACTAACGCTTGTTGAGCAGGAGTACCATTAGCGGTAATAAAGTCTCTAAATTGAGTAGGACTTAAGGCATCTACCTTCTTTGTGATTTCAGCAACTTGAAGGTTCCCGCTATAACTTACTTGTAAATCACCCGCTTTTCCTTTTTTGGTAGTAATAATAATTACCCCATTCGAAGCGCGAGAACCGTAAATAGCGGTTGCAGAAGCATCTTTCAAAACAGTGATAGATTCGATATTGTTTTGGTTGATTGTTGTCAATGGATTTCTTCCTCCGTTGATACCACCGGCCGCAACTGGAACATTATCAATGACATATAAAGGGTCATTATTTGCTGATAATGAAGAACCACTTCTAATTCTAATAGTCGCACCTTCTCCTGGAGAACCTCCTCCATTAATAACTTGTAAGCCAGCTACTTTACCTGTGATCATTTGATCTGCAGAAGTTACTGGTCCTTTATTAAAGTCTTCAGACGTCAAAACTGTTACCGCACCTGTTAAGTCTTTTTTCTTAACAGTACCATAACCCACTTGAATAACTACCTCTTTAAGCTGATTTTCATCTTCTCCTAAAGAAACAGTTAATGATTTTTGTCCGTTATAATTAATAACCGAATCCTTGTATCCAATAAAAGAAAAAACGACATTATCCCCTTTCTTTACATTTGATATCTGGAATTTCCCGTCAAAATCTGTCGAAACACCATTTGTCGTTCCTTGTATATTTACATTTACTCCTGGAATTGGCTGTCCTGAAACTTTATCAAGAACAGTCCCACTAAGAGTATTCTGAGCCAGAATACTAAAAGGCAGTAGCAGTAATAAAAATAACAACTTTTTATAAATTGTTTTCATACTTTTTGTTTAAATTAATTTGATTTTAGTGAATTTTACTCTTACTTCGAATGCTAAATTTATGTAAATATTAACACCTTCGACAAAGTCATTTTTTAATAGAGTTACGAAAACGTAATAGTGTTGAAAACTTTCTCGTTTATCTACATATTTCTGGGTTAAATTGCCATTAATAAAAACAAAACCTATCTTTATTGCGAATAATAAAATTAGCAATACCCACAATTATGAAAAGGAAAGTAACGCTCAAACAAATCGCAAAAGAACTTGATGTTTCCATTTCAACAGTATCTAAATCTCTCCGAAATAGTCCAGAAATAGGAGAAGAAACAAGGCTAAAAGTTCAGGCATTTGCCAAATTTTATCATTACAGACCCAACAATATTGCCCTTAGCTTAAAGAATCGAAAAACAAAAACAATAGGAATCATTATCCCAGAAATTGTGCATCACTTTTTCTCTACTGTGATCAACGGCGTAGAGCAGGTCGCTAATGAAAACGGATACAGTGTGATTATTTGCCTATCAGACGATTCGTTTGACAAAGAGGTTCTTAATATGGAAATGCTGGCGAATGGTAGCATTGACGGGTTCATCATGTCGTTATCAAAAGAAACACAGCAGAAAGGAGACTTCCATCACATTACAGAAGTAATAGACCAAGGAATGCCTGTCGTTATGTTTGACAGAGTAACTAATGAAATCTTTTGCGACAAAGTGATTATTGATGACAAACAGGCCGCCTATGAAGCAGTGCAAAGCCTAATAGACAAAGGAAAGAAGAAAATCGCCCTTGTTACGACTGTTGATTATGTAAGTGTAGGCAAACTCCGCACGGATGGATATACTAAAGCAATATTAGACAACAACCTTCCTTTCAACGAAAATCTAATTATCAAAATCGAGGATGTTGATACTTGTGAAATAATAATTGGTAAATTACTGGAAGACAAAGCTATTGATGCTGTTTTTGCAGTAAATGAACTTTTTGCAGTAACTATAATTAAAACCGCTGCCAAAATAGGATTAAATGTGCCTAAAGACCTAGCAGTAATCGCTTTCACCGACGGAATTATTTCAAAATATTCCACACCAACAATTACCACCGTTAGTCAAAGCGGAACAAAAATGGGAAATAAAGCGGCAAAAATGTTAATTGACAGATTAGAGGCGGAACAGGAAGACGATGAGGACGAAAATTATAAAACAGAAGTTATTGAAACTCATCTAATACAAAGGGAGTCCACAAATTGATTCATGACTAAATAGTGATCAGTATCAATTTGTGGGTGGCAATTTAAAACTTAAAACAAATAATTTTTCCTCACTAACCTAAACACCATATCCTACAAAAAACATACTTATTTCAATACTACAACCTTGTAGTTAAAAATATTTTCCATTATTTGTTTCCAAAAATCTAAAATGTAAAAAAAAAAATTATATTTACTTTCTCAAAACTTTTACTTTTACTTCGAAAATAAGATAAGTTTTGATAAGCATAGCGCTTATCGTATTAATTTTTTAATCTACGATAATGGAAAAGCGTAAATTAAGTTTCTGGCAAATTTGGAACATGAGTTTCGGGTTTCTGGGAATTCAAATGGGTTTTGCGTTGCAAAATTCGAATGTGAGCAGAATATTTCAAACTTTAGGTGCTAACATTGATGACATCCCTATTTTATGGGTTGCCGCTCCTATGACTGGCTTAATTATCCAACCAATTATTGGTTATTTTTCAGATAGAACCTGGACAAAATTAGGCCGAAGAAAACCCTATTTTTTAGCAGGTGCCATTTTAGCTTCGGCAGCTTTATTTATCATGCCTAATTCCCCAGCACTTTGGTTTGCAGCAGGAATGTTGTGGATTATGGATGCTTCTATCAATGTTTCTATGGAACCGTTTCGTGCTTTTGTTGGAGACAATCTTCCAGAAAAGCAACGTACAATGGGGTTCGCTATGCAAAGTTTTTTCATTGGTATTGGTGCTTACTTCGCATCAAAACTGCCTTTGATTTTTACCCATTTAGGTGTTGATAATACAGCCCCGCTTGGTATAATTCCTGATTCAGTGAAATACTCCTTCTATTTTGGTGGAATTGTATTTATCATAACTGTACTTTGGACCGTTATAACTTCTAAAGAATATTTGCCAGAAGAATTAGCTGCTTTTGAAAAGCACAAGGAAACCACTTTTACAAAAGAAGAACATTCTTCAGATTGGTTTGCATCAAATGGAAAATCGCATTTAAATAAAGGAATACTATTTCTAATTATAAGTACTCTATTCTCGTTTGTCATCTATAATTTTGATCTAAAGAAAGACTTATATGTTCTATCAATTGGATTAATTGGATTGGGTGGATTAGCAATGCTGGCTTCCGGATTAATGCAAAAAGCAAATAATACCGAAAATGGATTCGTAACCATTATGAATGATTTTCAGTTCATGCCAAAAATCATGAAACAATTGGCTTGGGTACAATTCTTCTCTTGGTTTGCGCTTTTCTCCATGTGGATTTACACTACGTTAGCCGTTACACAACACATTTATGGCACAACGGACACAACATCTGAAGCTTACAATACGGGTGCGAATCAAGTAGGTGAAATGTTTGCTAATTATAATTTAATTGCTGCAATCGCCTCTTTTCTATTGCCATTATTAGCAAAATATACGAGTCGAAAATTCACTCATTTTGTCGCACTTGTCTGCGGAGGACTTGGACTTATATCTGTTTATTTTATTACTGAACCCACGGCATTCACTATGGAATGGCTTCCCATGATTGGTGTTGGAATTGCTTGGGCAAGTATATTATCAATACCCTACGCCATGTTATCTGGCTCACTGCCATCTAACAAAATGGGATATTACATGGGAGTTTTCAACTTCTTCATCGTAATCCCGCAATTAGTTGCTGCATCCATTTTAGGATTTTTAGTTTCTAAATTTTTTGACAACGAACCCATCTATGCACTTTTGATTGGTGGAGCATCAATGATCCTAGCCGGAATTATAGCTCTTACCATTAATGACGAAACAAAAATTACAATAAATGAATAAGAAAGCATTCATCTTCGACCTTGACGGAGTAATCGTAGATACCGCCAGATACCATTATTTAGCTTGGCAAAAAATAGCAGCTGAATTAAACATAAATTTCACACTTGAACACAACGAACTTTTAAAAGGAGTAAGCCGCGTGCGCTCTCTTGATATCATTTTAGAATTAGGAAAAGTAGAAGCTTCGCAAGAAGACAAAAACAGATGGCTAGTTCAAAAAAACGCAGAATACCTATCCTATTTGGTGGATATGGACCAAAGCGAAGTTTTACCAGGAGTTATCGGTATGTTGAAATTTTTGAAAGAGAAAAACCAAGCTATAGCCTTGGGTTCAGCAAGTAAAAATGCTAGACCTATTTTGGAAAAAACAGGCATTATGCAATATTTCGACGTTATCGTTGATGGAAATGATGTTACCAATGCAAAACCAGATCCTGAAGTTTTCCTAATTGCTGCCAAATTATTGGGAGCAAAACCAGAAGACGCTATTGTTTTTGAAGATTCAGTTGCAGGAGTACAAGCAGCTAATATTGGAAACATGACAAGCATTGGAATAGGCGAAGAAACAACACTGTATGAAGCAAAATATATTTATTCAGATTTTACCCATATAGATATGAGTTTCATTGAAGGATTAATAAATAGATAGAATAAAAAGAAAAGAGAATCAAGAGGTTGTAGAAACTGTCATCAACTTCTAAACCTTAAACTTTTTAAACTTTAAAAAAAAGAAAAGAATGAACCAAGATTATATAAAACCAGACAATTGGTCCATCATCGAAGAGGGATTTGATGCAGAAAGTGTAAAGTCATCTGAAAGTCTTTTTAGTATTGGAAACGGCGCTATGGGACAACGTGCCAATTTTGAAGAAAGTTACACCGGAAAAACTTTTCAAGGAAGTTATATTGCAGGAATCTACTACCCAGATAAAACAAAAGTGGGTTGGTGGAAAAATGGATACCCTGAATATTTCGCAAAAGTTTTAAATGCACCAAACTGGATTGGAATTGACATTGAAATAAACGGAGAAATTTTAGATCTAAATACTTGTACCGAGGTACGCCATTTTCGCCGTGAATTAAACATGAAAGAAGGCTGGTACAACCGTTCATTTGAAGCAAAACTAAAAAACGGAACTGAAATAGATGTTAATATAACCCGTTTCCTTTCGATAACTTTAGATGAAGTTGGAATCATTAATTATGAAATCACCCCTTTAAACAAGGATGCTAAAATAGTATACAAGCCTTATATTGATGCTGGCGTTACTAACGAAGATGCCAACTGGGACGAAAAATTCTGGGAACCACTTGAAGTAAAACATACCGGTAATGAAGCTTTTGTTACAGCACAAACTTTTAAGACTCATTTTAAAGTCACTACTTTTATGCAAAACAGCATTTTAGAAAATGGCCGAAACTTAAATCTTTCCCCAGCTAACTTTGACACAAGCACGGATAAAATTCAAAGCCGTTATGATGTGATTGTAGCACAAGGGCAAAAATCATCTATTCAGAAAATAGGTGGATATACCGTTTCTTTAAACCATAACAATACGCTGACGGCTGCCGAAAAAGCAATCCAATTAGCGCTGACAAAAGGATACGGTCAATTGCTACAAGATCAGATTGATGCATGGGCAAAAATCTGGGAAATGTCAGACATAACGATCGATGGTGACGTAAAAGCACAGCAAGGAATACGCTTCAATATTTTTCAACTAAACCAAACTTACCTTGGGAAGGACAGCCGCTTAAACATTGGACCAAAAGGCTTTACCGGTGAAAAATATGGAGGTTCCACTTACTGGGATACCGAAGCCTATTGCATCCCGTTTTACATGGCTACCAAAGATCAGGAAGTGGCACGAAACTTATTGACCTATCGTTACAATCACTTGGACAAAGCCATAGAGAACGCCGAGAAAAACCTAGGCTTCAAAGACGGAGCAGCGCTCTACCCAATGGTCACTATGAATGGTGAAGAATGCCATAACGAATGGGAAATTACCCACGAAGAAATTCACAGAAATGGCGCCATTGCTTTTGCAATCTTCAATTACCACCGTTTTACAGGCGACTACTCTTATATTCCTGAAAAAGGATTAGAAGTTTTAATTGGAATTGCACGCTTTTGGCACCAAAGAGCCAACTTCTCCAAAGACAAAAATCAATATGTTATTCTTGGGGTTACAGGGCCCAATGAATATGAGAACAATATCAATAATAATTTCTACACCAATTACATTGCAAAATGGTGTATTGATTATGCATATGAACAAATTCAGAAAGTATCGCTGGAGTACCCTGCAGACCATAAACGCATCATTGAGAAAGTAAAACTAGCAGATGCCGAACTTCAAGAATGGAAAAAAGTGGCAGACAATATGTACTTCGCCAAATCGGAAGAACTAGGTATTTATTTACAGCAAGATGGCTTCTTAGATAAAGATTTAGTTCCCGTAAAAGATTTAGATCCTTCGCAAAGACCAATTAACCAAAAATGGTCTTGGGACAGAGTTTTACGTTCTCCATATATCAAACAAGCAGATGTATTGCAGTGTTTCTATTTCTTTGAAGAGCATTTCTCCAAAGAAGAATTGAAACGTAATTTTGAATTTTACGAATCCTTTACGGTTCATGAAAGTTCACTTTCCCCATGCGTACATTCTATTCAAGCAGCTGCGCTAGACAAAATGGACATGGCATATACTTTTTACCTGAGAACATCCCGTTTAGATCTCGATGACTACAATAAAGAAGTCGAAGAAGGTTGCCATATTACCTCTATGGCTGGAACATGGATGAGTATCGTTGAAGGCTTTGGTGGAATGCGTGTAAAAAATAACAAACTACACTTCTCTCCAAAAATTCCCAAGGAATGGAAAGCGTATTCCTTTAAAATCAATTTTAGAGGGCAGATTTTAAAAGTAGACATCAATCATGACGGAACTACTTTTTCTGTAGACGGAACCCAAGAATTAACACTTATAGTAAATGACAAAAGTGTTGTGGTATTTCCAGATAATAAAGTTACCCTAAATTAAATTGTAAAGAACTTGTAGATAATTCCTTCTTTGCAAGGCCCAGAAAGCCACCAAACAATCCCAATTTGATTGGGATTGTTTATTAAAATAAATCAATGATAATCAAAATGTGCCTATTTATGAATAAATTTGACTCCGTACTAATCAAAAAGACAGACTTCCTAAAAAGAATAACCTTATTACTTTTTTTTATGTCTCTAACCATAAACGCCCAAATAGACAAAATCGAACCTCCCTTTTGGTTTGCAGGAATGCATAATCCCGAAGTGCAAATTATGTTCTATGGTAAAGACATTGCACAATATCAAGTTGCAACAACAAATTCAATTGCGATAACTGATATTAAAAGAACAGAAAATCCAAACTATCTTTTCGTCACCTTCAACACCGAGGGCACCGAAGCAACTACGATTGATTTTCTATTTAAAAAAGATGACAAAGTAGCTTTTACACAAAAATACACTCTAAAACAAAGACGACAAAATTCAGCACAACGCAAAGGTTTTGATGCTTCGGATATGATATACCTCATTATGCCAGACCGTTTTGCTAATGGTAATCCAAAAAATGATAGCAGTAGAGACACCCAAGAAAAATCAGACAGGAATTTACCTGGAGGGCGACACGGTGGCGACATAGAAGGAATTATAAAAAATCTAGATTATATTTCTTCCTTGGGAGCAACTGCCATTTGGAGCACGCCACTTTCCGAAGACAATGACAAAGCATTTTCCTACCATACTTATGCGCAATCTGATGTGTATAAAATAGATCCCCGTTATGGAACTAACGAAGATTATAAAAGACTAGCTTCAGAACTTCATAAAAAAGACATGAAATTAGTTATGGATTATGTAACTAATCACTGGGGAATTGAACATTGGATGATGAAAGACCTACCTACTAATGACTGGATTCACCAATTCGAAAATTTTACACAAACCAATCATAAAAGATCAACTATCAATGACATCAATGCATCAAAAATTGACAGAGACATTTGTCTTGATGGTTGGTTTGTATCTACGATGCCTGATTTAAACCAGAAAAACCCGTTAGTTTTAAACTATTTAAAACAAAATGCCATTTGGTGGATTGAGTATGCAGATTTAGATGGTTTTAGAGTAGACACTTATAACTATTCAGACCCCGAAGGAATAGCGGCTTGGACAAAATCGATTACTGATGAATATCCAAATTTCAACATTGCAGGGGAAATCTGGATGCACAACCAAGCACAAATGGCCTATTGGCAAAAAGACAGTAAAATTGGCGGGATACAAAATTACAATTCAAACCTCCCAACGGTAATGGATTTCACTTTGCATGATGCATTAGGGACCGTTTTCAATGAAGATGACGGAAGTTGGGACACGGGAATGGTAAAAATTTACGATAATTTCTCCAATGACTTTTTGTATCCGAATCCAAATAATATTTTGGTTTTTGCTGAAAACCATGACACAAACCGCATCAATGAAGTCTATAAAAATGATTTCAAAAAATATCAGATGACAATGGCTTTGATTGCTACTGTGAGAGGGATTCCTCAATTGTATTACGGTAGCGAAATTGGAATGAGTGGAGACAAAGACAAAGGAGATGCTGATATTCGCCAAGATTTCCCCGGAGGTTGGCTTGGTGACCAAAACAATGCCTTTATAAAAGAAGGCCGAACAGAATTGCAAAACGAATATTTTGATTTCACTTCAAAATTATTCAATTGGAGGAAAACCAATGAAGCAGTTCATTTTGGAAAAATGACTCATTACATCCCTGAAAACAATGTATATGTTTATTTTAGATATACTGCCGAAAAAACGGTAATGGTACTTATCAATAATAGTCATGACCACCAAACTATAAAAACAAATCGTTTTCAAGAAAATATAAAAAACTACCAAAACGGGAAAGATATTTTGACTGACAATTCGTATGATATATCTACTGAAATCGCTATTGATAGTAAATCAGTTTTGATATTAGAGTTAAAATAGTTCTAGATTCTTAACATCCCAATAAATCGCCTACTTTTCACTTTTTAAATAAAAACATGAAAAAAATTTCAGCCTTTTTTTTACTACTAACAATGGTCTTCTTTGTAAGTTGTTCTGGTACAAAAACAATTACCAATAAAAAAACAAAAACCCCTTTCGTTTGGGAAGCAGCCAGCGTTTACTTCCTAATGACAGACCGTTTCAATAACGGAGATCCATCAAATGATTTAAACTTTGACAGAAACAAAAAGACCGGAAAACTTCGTGGTTTTGAAGGTGGCGATATCATAGGAATTTCTAAAAAAATCGATGAAGGCTATTTTGATAAATTAGGAATCAATGCTATTTGGTTTACACCAATAGTGGAACAAATACATGACGCAGTTGATGAAGGAACTGGATTAAGCTATGCTTTTCATGGTTATTGGGCTAGAGACTGGACGGCATTAGACCCTAATTTTGGAACAAAAGAAGACTTAGCCGCCTTGGTTAAAAAAGCACATGCTCATGGCATCCGCATCATTCTTGACGGCGTAATTAACCATACAGGACCAGTCACAGCTGCTGATACTGTATGGCCTTCAGACTGGGTAAGAACAGGACCACAATGTGACTATAAATCATTTGAAACCACGACGGCTTGTACCTTGGTAAAAAACCTACCAGATATAAAAACGGAGAGTGCCCAAGAAGTGTCGCTTCCGCCTTTTTTAATCAAAAAATGGAAGAAAGAAGGTCGTTACGAAAAAGAAGTGGCTTCACTAGACGCTTTTTTTGAAAGAACTGGCTATGCTAGAACGCCAAAAAATTACATCATCAAATGGTTGACAGATTATATTACGGAATATGGAATTGATGGTTATAGAGCCGATACCGTAAAACATACAGAAGCTTCGGTTTGGGCCGATTTTAAAACTCAATGCGATTATGCTTTTGCCAATTGGAAAAAAAATAATCCAAGTCAAGTATTCGACAACAATCCCTTTTACACTATTGCCGAAGTGTATAATTACAGCATCAGTGCAGGCAAATATTTTGATTTTGGAGACAAAAAAGTAAACTATTATGACAATGGTTTTAACAATATGATCAACTTCGAATTCAAATGGGATGCGAAAAAAGACTATGAATTCATCTTCTCTAAATATTCTAAAATATTGAATGAAGAATTAAAAGGATCAAGTGTTTTAAACTATTTGTCTTCTCATGATGACGGCGGTCCATTTGACGCAGCAAGAACTAAAAACAAAGAAACAGCGACAAAATTATTACTTTCTCCAGGTCTGGCGCAAGTATTTTACGGCGACGAATCAGCTCGCTCTTTAATTGTTGAAGGAACCGAAGGCGATGCTACTTTGCGTTCTTTTATGAATTGGGAAGATATTCAGTCGAATCCATCTACACAAAAGGCTCTTTTACATTGGCAAAAACTGGGACAATTCAGGAGAGACCATCCCTCTATCGGAGCGGGAATTCACAAAGAAATCACCGCCCAACCCTATACTTTTTCAAGGACTTTCTCTAAAGGAAGTTTCGCAGACCAAGTAGTTATAGGATTGGATTTACCAATAGGCAAAAAAGAACTTTCAGTTGGAACTATATTTGCTGAGGGCACAAAATTAAAAGATGCCTATTCCGGAAAAGAAACTACCGTTTCAAATGAGAAAATAAGTATCGAGACGGATTTTGACATTGTATTATTGGAATACTCTCAAAAGGAAAGGTAGCAAAAACCGGAAAAACAGACTACTTTTTAATTTTTAGGTACTGAGTGGTCAATATTTTCAATGTTTAAATAAAAAATACCAAAACGTCTTTAGAAATAAAGGCGTTTTTATTTTAGCTACCTTTGTAAAAAATCAATCCAATGCTAAAAATTGGTCATCGTGGAGCAAGAGGTTACGAACCAGAGAATACTTTACTAGGTTTTCAAAAAGCAATTGAGCTGCGTGTTGACCAAATTGAATTGGATGTTCATTTGAGCTCAGATAATGAGTTAATGGTTATTCATGATGAAACCATTGATAGAACTACCAACGGAACGGGCTTTGTAAATTGGTTTTCTTTACAGGAATTGAAAGATTTCCGAATGGAAAAAGAACAACAAATTCCAACTCTACCAGAAGTATTAGATCTGATCGACCAAAAGTGCTCAATTAATATCGAATTAAAGAGCTACGAAACTGCCGATAAAGTGGTGGAATTAATTGAACAATATGTTTTAGAAAAAAAGTGGAAATTCAATCAATTTTTGGTTTCTAGTTTTGATTGGAATGCGTTACAACAAGTAGCTTTTTCGAATCCAGAGATTTCTATAGGCGTATTAACTGAAACTGATTTGGATCTGGCCTTGGCTTTCGCCAAAGTTATCCAGGCAAAATCTATTCATCCCTATTTTCATTTGTTAACCAAAGATAATACTGCCAGTATGCAGGAAGAAGGTTTTCAAATATTTCCTTGGACAGTGAATGAAATTGAAGACATAGAAAGAATAAAAACGTATGACGTAGATGGGATCATCTCTGATTTCCCAGATAGATTATAAATTTTGCGAATAGCAAAACAATAGCAATATGAATCAAGATTTTGATATAATAATAGTAGGTGGCGGTGCGGCAGGATTTTTTACAGCCATTAATATAGTAGAGAAAAACCCCAAACTAAAAGTAGCCATCTTAGAACGTGGTGCCGAAGTATTGAATAAAGTTCGCATTTCAGGCGGTGGAAGATGCAATGTTACGCACGCTTGTTTTGAACCTAATGAATTGGTTAAATACTATCCCCGCGGCGAGAAAGAATTGCGTGGCCCTTTCCATCAATTTTCTTCTGGCGACACCATCGAATGGTTTGAAAAACACGGCGTGGAACTGAAAATTGAAGAGGACGGCAGAATGTTCCCCGTTTCAAATTCATCGCAAACCATAATCGATTGCTTCCTTGTGGCAACCCAGAAATTAGGGATAAAAGTTTTAACGGGACAAAGCGTGCAATCTATTTTCAAAAAAGAAAGTGTTTGGAAAATAGAAACACAAAACGAAAATTATATTGCCGAAAAATTAATTCTCGCAACTGGAAGCAACCCTAAAATATGGGAAATGCTGCAAACTTTTGGGCACGCAGTTGTCAGTCCAGTTCCATCCCTTTTTACCTTCAATATCAAAGATCCCAGAATCAAGGAACTACCGGGTGTGGCAGCACAGGTTACGGTAAAAGTAAAAGACAGCAAACTAGAATCGACGGGGCCTTTATTGATTACGCACTGGGGAATGAGCGGCCCTGCCGTATTGAAACTTTCCGCTTGGGGTGCTAGAATACTGCATGACAAAAACTATCAGTTTACCATATTTGTGAATTGGCTGAATGATATTGACACTGAAGATGCGGAGAAAAAACTAAAGGAACTAAAACAAGAACACGCCAAAAAAGCCGTGTCCAAAAAATCCCATTTTGACTTCCCGAACCGTTTATGGGAAAGTTTAGTGTTAGCTTCAGGAATCGAAACCGAAACCAAATGGGCCGATCTGTCCAAAACACAACTGCAAAACCTATCCAATCAATTGACGAACGGAACGTTCCAAGTCAACGGCAAAAGCACTTTTAAAGAAGAATTTGTAACCGCCGGCGGAATTAACCTGAAGGAAATCAACTTCAAAACCATGCAAAGCAAATTGCACGAAAATCTGTATTTTGCCGGTGAAATTGTAAATATTGATGCCATTACGGGCGGATTTAATTTCCAAAATGCGTGGACGAGCGGGTTTATATTGGCGAATGCTATATGAGTATTACAACATAATTACTACCCCGCAAACCTTACCGTCGAATACAGAAAACAAATACTGTCAATTATTTATTCAGCCACCAGATACTGGCATTCAAAACCATTGCAAAACTAACCCAAGCCAAGTATGGAAGGAACAAATAACCCGCAATTTTATTGATTTTATAAAATTGAGTATAGGTTTCGAGTATCATTAACCATAGTAAAACAATCTCAATGCCTGCCAGCATGGGATTGTGCAACCCAAAGAACAAATAAGACCACAAAGCATTTAAGGCTAATTGTATGGCAAAAACCACCAAAGCTTTTTTGACAACTTCGGTATTTGATTCTATTCGGTCCCAAACTAATCCTGCAGCAATCCCAATCATTATATACAGCGTACTCCATACTGGCGCAAAAACCCAATTAGGGGGGTTAAAACTCGGTTTTACCAAGGTTGGATACCAAGTAATAATTGCAGAACGAGTAACCATTCCTGAAAAATACCCGACAACAAGACAAGTTACAACAACAGTAAGAATTTTAGTGATTCTATTCATTTTGACAATTTTCAATTTTGCCCAAAATTAAACAAAAACTTTAGACTGATTCAACAAATAAACAAATACACGGATAAAGCAAAAAAAGTATCTTTGCACAAATTATAAAACACATGTTTTCAGCAAAAGACTTTATTCCAACCCAATATTCTCATTCTATTGAACGTGGCGATTTCCAGTGGAGCGCTCCCAGTAATATAGCTCTCGTTAAATATTGGGGAAAAAAGGACAACCAGATTCCGGCAAACCCTTCAGTTAGTTTTACTTTGAACAATTGCAAAACCATAACCAAGTTGGCTTTCGCCAAAAAGGACATTTCGACTCCACTAAATGTAACGAATACTAATTTCTCATTTGACTTGCTATTCGAGGGGAAGCCAAAAGAAGATTTCAAACCAAAGATCCAGAAATTCCTAGAGCGTATCGAAATCTATTTGCCTTTTCTAAAAGACTACCATTTTACTATAGATACCGAGAATACTTTTCCTCACAGTTCGGGAATTGCGTCTTCGGCATCAGGAATGGCCGCTTTAGCTATGAATTTCATGAGCTTGGAGAAAGCCCTAAATCCTGAAATGACAGAGGAATACTTTTTTAAAAAAGCCTCTTTCCTAGCTCGTTTAGGTTCAGGCAGCGCTTGTAGAAGTGTAAAAGGACAAGTAGTTGTTTGGGGAAATCAAGAAAACATTAAAGGTAGTTCTGATTTGTTTGGAGTGGAATTCCCCAATGTTATACATGCTAATTTCAAAAATTTCCAAGACACTATCTTGCTAGTTGACAAAGGCGAGAAACAAGTTTCGAGTACCATAGGCCATGATTTGATGCACAGTCATCCTTATGCCGAAAGACGTTTTGCGCAAGCACATGAAAATTTGGATCAACTAATTGCCATCTTTGAAAGTGGCGATTTAGGGGAGTTCATAAAAGTAGTCGAAAGTGAAGCTTTGACTTTGCATGCGATGATGATGACCTCAATGCCCTACTTCATCTTGATGAAACCAAACACCTTACAGATCATCAATGCGATTTGGAAATTCCGCAATGAGAGTAAAATCCCTGTTTGTTTTACGCTCGATGCTGGAGCCAATGTTCATGTTTTATATCCCGAAAATGTTAGCGATGCAGTTTTACAATTTATTAAGGACGAATTAGTTGGCTTTTGCCAAAATGGGCAGTACATTTATGACGAAATAGGAAATGGAGCTACATCAATACATTAATTATCATTATATTTACGAACCACTTCTACTTCAAGCGTTAACCTAGATCAATTACATTATATGAAAGGACCTTTATTTTACTCAAAAATATTACTTTTTGGAGAATACGGCATTATACGTGACTCTAAGGGTTTATCGATTCCTTATAATTTTTATAATGGTGCTTTGAAAAGAAATGAAGACCCATCTCCAGAAGCGATTGCATCAAATGCAAGTTTGAAGCGTTTTGCTATTTATCTAGAAATTTTACAAAATGAACAGCTTGACTTAGTTACCTTCGACCTAAAAGCTTTAAAAAGTGACGTTGAAACTGGGATGTATTTTGATTCTAGTATTCCACAGGGCTATGGTGTGGGGAGTAGCGGGGCTTTAGTTGCTGCTATTTATGATAAATACGCACAAGACAAAATTACGGTTCTAGAGAACCTGACTCGCGAAAAGCTTTTACAATTAAAAAACATATTCTCTCAAATGGAAAGCTTTTTTCACGGAAAAAGTTCTGGTCTTGATCCTTTAAACAGCTATTTAAGCATTCCTATTTTAATCAATTCCAAAGATAATATTGAAGCAACTGGCATTCCTAATCAAACTTTGGACGGAAAAGGTGCTGTGTTCTTGCTAGACTCCGGAATTGTAGGGGAAACAGCTCCGATGGTTACCATATTTATGGAAAACCTTAAAGACAAAGGTTTCCGTGCCATGCTGAAAAATCAGTTTGTAAAATATACCGATGCTTGTGTTGAAAATTTTCTTGGTGGCGACATGAAGTCTTTATTCATGAACACTAAAAAATTGTCTAAAGTAGTTTTGAATAATTTTAAACCGATGATTCCAGAGCAGTTTCATGCCATTTGGCAGAAAGGAATTGACACTAATGATTACTATTTAAAATTGTGTGGTTCTGGTGGTGGTGGCTATATTTTAGGTTTTACCGAGGACATGGAACGTGCCAGAATATCTTTGAAGGACTACAAATTAGAAGTCGTATACCAATTCTAAAACAAGCTTATATTTTTTGTATAGTTCAATTTTACAAAACAATTTTAAACTTTAAACTTTACAAATGTTAAGCAGAAAAAACAAACTATTAATACTAAAAATTGCGAGTTTGTTTTCTGTAGTCAGAGGCTATAACATTCCAATCATTATTTTAGCGCAGTATTTATCAGCCATTTTCATTTTGGCACCAGAAAAAGGAGCCCTAAACATTTTATTGGATTTCGATTTGTTTTTACTCGTTTTCGCCTCTTCTTTGACAATTGCATCTGGTTATATCATCAACAATTTTTACGACAGCCAAAAGGATTTAATTAACCGACCTAACAAATCCATGTTGGATCGTTTAGTCAGCCAGAAAACAAAATTGACGGTTTATTTTTCGTTAAATTTCACGGTTGCATCAATGGCTATGTTTGTTTCATGGCGCGCTTTTTTATTTTTTTCAAGTTATATATTCCTGATTTGGTTTTACTCCCATAAAATAAAAAAATACCCTGTAGTGGGAAATCTAACGGCTGCACTAATGGCAGTCGTTCCATTTTTTGCCATACTCCTGCATTACTACAACGGCTTGACATTTGAAGAAATAGAAAATTACAAAGGCCACTTTGCCGTAATTTTTACACATGCCAGTTTTCTTTTCCTCCTGCTACTTGTGCGAGAGATGATCAAGGATTTAGAAAACATAAAGGGTGATTTGGCAAGCGGTTACAGAACTATTCCTATTCTTTACGGGGAGGAGCTATCTAAAAAGATTATCACGGGATTAACTACTTTAACGGTATTTCCTATTTACATTTTGATCGATATATATGACGTGGGCTACATGGATATTTATTTTTATTCTTGTTTGATTGTATTGATCTTCTTTTTACTCTATTTATCGAAATCCGAAAAGAAAGAGCAGTACCTTCTGCTACATAACATACTCAAATTCATAATCGTCGCTGGAGTATTTTGTATCGTACTCATCGACCCATCCGTTTTGTGGAATGGTAAAAGAATGCTGATGCTGGCCTAAAACGGCACTTCATTTACCATACTTCAGAGAACAAAATACTAACATTCAACAAAATCCAGAAAGAATCCTAGGTTTTAGCCCCGATAGCAGCGGCATCCTTTTTTTAGGCGATTTTTCTTCGCCATAAAAAAGATACAGCGAATAGCGGGAAATAGCTCCTCAAAAACTTTATCGCTATCCTATCAATCCGCTTCTTAATTAGACACTTAGCGTTTTTATAATCTCAATTATCGATTAGCTATTATATAAATACTATCTTTGCACAAATTATGGAATATTATGAATAATAAGGAAGGCAATAATAAAAAAAGCGGTGCTAGACCAACAAGTTCTAGACCTAGCTCGAACAAGCCAAAACCTGCGATGCAAAAAAGGGCACAAGGGCCAAAAAAAGTAAAAATAAATACTAAAGTTGCAGAAGTTGTTACTGATAAAGTGGAGAAAAAACCAAATCAGGCACCAAAGAGACCAAAAGTAAAAGATGAAATTCGTCTTAATAAATATATCGCCAATTCTGGTGCTTGCTCAAGACGTGACGCGGATATTTACATCACATCTGGGAATGTAAAAGTAAACGGGATTCCAGTTGTTGAAATGGGATATATGGTGAAACCAGGAGATGTGGTGAATTTTGATGGAGCTGTTTTGACTCCAGAGAAAAAAGTATATATCTTATTGAACAAGCCTAAAAACTTTACAACGGCACTTGATGAAGGTCAAGAATACCGTAATGTAATGGAATTAGTTCGTGGATCAACCAATGCAAAAATTGGAGCTATTGGGAGAATGGACAAAAACACTACAGGTCTATTGTTGTTTACAAACGACACTGATATGATCCGTAAGTTTACTTTACCAAGCCAAAAATCATCTAAAATCTACCAAGTTTCGTTAGATAAAAATTTGAAATTTGAAGATTTAGAAAAGATAAACAAAGGTCTTACCCTTGATGGTCACCGTGTTTTTGTTGAAGACGTTAGTTATATTGACGGAGAAGCAAAAAGCGAAATTGGCTTGAAATTAAGATCATCTAACGTGAAAGTAGTTCGTTCTATTTTTGAGCACTTTAGTTATGATGTTTTGAGAATTGACAGAGTTGCTTTTGCAGGTTTGACTAAAAAGAATTTACCTAGAGGAAACTGGAGAATGCTTACTGATCAAGAAATTATAAACTTGAAGAACGTTTAACAGTCGCTGAGATTATAAAATAAAAATCCCTTTCGCATTAGCGAAATGGGATTTTTTTACTTAAAACCTATTACTATTATGACTGCTGAAAAATTGCAAACAATCGCTTTTAAATGGTTTGAGACCTTTAACAATAAAGAGCTAGAAAAGCTATTATCATTATATGATGAGGATGCATCACATTTTAGTCCTAAATTAAAAATACATAAACCAGAAACAAATGGCTTTGTAACCGGCAAAGAGGCTTTGCGCGAATGGTGGCAAGATGCTTTTGATCGATTACCCAGTTTAAAATACAAAGTGACCTCGCTTACTGCAAATGAGGACCGCGTTTTTATGGAATACATAAGAACCGTAGATAATGAGGATGACATGCTTGTTGCTGAAGTTTTGGATATTAAAGAAAACAAAATCATTGCTTCTCGAGTATACCACGGGTAATATTTTTGGAAAAAATAAATGTAAAACTTGTAATAATAGAGTAGATTTACTCATCACTAAATCAAAACCTTATGAAAATAAAATTTTCTATTTTAATTGCCCTCCTTGTTTCTTTATTAGTAGTTAACTGCAAGTCCAAAGAACAAGATTTCACTAGTATAA
Source organism: Flavobacterium sp. W22_SRS_FP1 (assembly GCF_052113685.1). Classification (NCBI taxonomy): domain Bacteria; kingdom Pseudomonadati; phylum Bacteroidota; class Flavobacteriia; order Flavobacteriales; family Flavobacteriaceae; genus Flavobacterium; species Flavobacterium sp. W22_SRS_FP1. The sequence goes on along the minus strand of NZ_JBGQOE010000006.1, from coordinate 2,601 downwards.
CAAAAAGTTATTTTGACGATAAAAATGCGCTTGATCCTTTGGGTGCAACGCAAAACGGCCAAAATGAATACAACGATCAGTTGCAGTTTGAAATGACTGATAGCTACAGAAAAGCGCAGCTTGCCTTTTTTGATAAATATGAAACTACATTATCTTCGATAGACGAAAAACAACTTTCTGAAGAAGAACAAAACAGTTACAAAATTATAAAATGGGAAATAGAAGTTGGAAAAAAATTGTTAAAACAACCCACTAACCTAATGCCTATCCATCAATTTTGGGGAACTCATCTGACGATGGGCCAATACGCAGGTGGAACTAGTGGCCAACCTTTTAAAACTGAAAAAGATTACACCAATTTCTTAACAAGAATGGACAAATACAGCATTTGGATTGATTCGGCTCTAGTTTATATGAAAAAGGGAATTGAAAAAGGATCTGTATTACCAAAATCCTTAACGGAGAAAGTGATTCCTCAGTTTGCCGAAATGGCAACTCCAAATATAGAAGATAATTTATTTTATTCTTCTATAAAATTGATGCCTGCTACATTTTCTGATGAAGTAAAAAAAGACCTGACGGCAAAATATACTGCAGAGATCAATAACAAATTGATACCCCAATTTAAAAAAATGTCTGATTTTCTTGAAAACGAATACCTACCTGCTTCTAGAGCTACAAGCGGAATAGGAAGTTTGGCTTTTGGAAAAGAACTATATGCCGCTTATGTAAAACAATGGACGACTACTGAAATGACGCCTGAAGCAATTCACGAACTAGGACTAAAAGAAGTGGCTAGAATCCATTCTGAAATGGAGAAAGTTAAAACTCAAGTTGGATTTAAAGGAACTCTGATGGAGTTTTTTGATTATGTAAGAAACAAACCAGAGCTAAAACCATTCTCAACACCAGAAGAAGTCATTGCCAATTTTGAAAGAATTCATAGTATCATAAAGCCAAATGTGGACAAATTGTTCTCTTTACAGCCCAAAACAAAATTTGAAATAAGAAGAACTGAAGCATTTAGAGAAAAAACTGCGAGTGCAGAATACATGCAAGGTACCGCAGATGGTTCCCGTCCTGGTGTTTTTTATGTTCCCATCCCAGATGTAAAGGAATACAATATGTACGGTGATGAAGATTTATTTTTACACGAAGCTATTCCTGGACATCACTTTCAAATTTCCTTACAACAAGAGAACACTTCATTACCCGATTTCAGAAAATTCAATTGGTTTGGCGCATATGGCGAGGGTTGGGCCCTATATACAGAAAGTTTAGGAAAAGAATTAGGCTTGTATAAAGATCCATATCAGTATTTTGGGAATTTAGGAAACGAAATGCATAGAGCGGTACGATTAGTAGTCGATACAGGATTGCACAGTAAAGGCTGGACGAGAGAGCAAGCTATCAAATACTCTATGGAAAATGAGGCTGAAAGTGAATCTGGAATCACCACTGAAATAGAACGCTATATGGCTATTCCTGGACAAGCCTTGTCTTACAAAATAGGGCAGTTAAAAATAATGGAGCTACGTAAAAGAGCACTAGACAAAATGGGAGCTAAATTTGATATCAAAAAATTCCATGAAAAAGTACTGGAATCTGGTGGAATGCCATTGGCTTTATTAGAAAAGAAAATAGATGCTTGGATTGGAGAAAAATAGATCCAATTTCTAGTCTAACAGAACGGCAAAAAGTCTCATTGTATAAACAATGAGACTTTTTTTTACTCAATAAACCAAGGTTTGTATTGCGTGTGGAAGAATGGTGACCGATGCCGATTCACTACCTACACATAAATTATATGTTGCTTCCTTATCGCTTTGATTCATCACAACCGTAATTACTTTCCCATCCTCATTAACAAATGAAGTCGTTATTAATTGACTGCGACTGGAAACACTACTAATTCTTTTAGCATTCGGTCTGATAAATTTTGAGAAATGACCAATATAATAATAAGACGGAGTATATATTAATTCACCTGTTACCGTATTAGCATGAATGGGTGCAAAACAAAAATTCCCAACGTGGTTAGGGCCTCCATTTTGATCTAACAAAATATTCCAGTCTGTCCATGCAACAGTACCATTACTAAAATCATTGATCATAGATCGACCGTAACGTTCTCCATTTGCCCAAAGCTGATATTTATTCGAATCAAATTTCTCTACACAACCTTCTGTGAATATCAAGTTTTTTGTAGGATATGCTTCTTGTACTTTTTTAACATTTTCGAACATAGGCTCTCCTCCGGTCCAATTTTCATACCAATGAAACCCCATTCCCCATGCATACTTTGAAGCTTCCGGGTCATCAAAAATAACATTTGCCCTGTGATTCATTAAATCACGGTTGTGATCCCAAACGATAATTTTCTTATCCCCTAGTCCTGACTTCTCCATGGTGGGACCTAGGTAATCTTTAAGAAAATCTCTTTCCTCTTCTGCAGTATAAATACAGGACTCCCATCTTTGGGTCGCCATTGGTTCATTCTGAATCGTCATTCCCCAAATAGGAATTCCTTCTTTCTCATAGGCTTTTATAAATTTAGCATAGTAATTTGCCCAAGGCTGGTCAAACTCCCGTTTCAATTTC